>JAAZIH010000196.1 GCA_012800995.1 Chloroflexota bacterium | reverse complement strand
TTGGGAAGTTTTTCGAGCAAAGCGCGTAATACAGAAAGTCCCCCTACACCGGAATCATATACCGCGATGGGTCGATGGGAAGGGTCTACTTTAGACATAACACTATTATAAAAGGCGCTCGTAAAAATGAGATAGAAGCTACCCAAAAAACTTGTCTAAAAGAACAGAAAAGTGACAACTTTTGGGTCAGCCTCTTTTGTAATGCGAAAGGTTTATTGTACCGGACAGCCAGGGATGCCATTAAAGCTAATCGCGCACCACCACGAACTGGGCATAAAGACCAGGACCAAAGCCGCAATCACCAAGATGACCAAAAAGATAAGCAAGAAGATGACACAGCCATGGGGTTTTTTGGCAGGTTTGGTGAATTCTGGCGCGGGTGCAAGCTCACGTACGGGTACCGGGGCGCTAATCGGCTGGTAGCTCTCCTGATACTGTGGCACTTGTTGGGGTTGTGTGGCATAGCTGACCACGGACTCACTTTTTGGAGTTTCGCCCTGACCGGCGATGCTGAAGCTAAACGCTGTTTTTTCCGCGAGGGTAATGCGATCACCCGGGTGAATTTCTTTGGGCGAGCTAATGCGGGCGCCATTCACAAAAGTACCATTGGTCGAACCAAGGTCCTCAATGAAAACCAAATTGCCTTGCATGAAAAGACGCGCGTGTCGGCGTGAAATTTCAGCGTCAGGGATGGGAATATCATTTGCTAAATCACGACCGAGGTAAACCTCAGCTTTTTCAAGATAATAAATGGAACCGGGAACAGGTCCAGCGGTCATGGTTAATTGTGCTCTAAGGTTGGTCATAACAATTCCTCATTAATAACGAATGTGCGAGAATAGTTGCAGTTATTGTACCTCAATCTGAGCGAAATAGCTTTAACAAAAAAACAAGCGCCTGGTTTGTCTGATAAGAAACAAAGAGGCGCTTGTTTTTGAGACACAGCTTATTCTATGGTGATTTCTTTAAATACCGAACGGATTTGCCCATCATGGTCGCTGACCATAAAGCCGATCACCGCATTACCTTTGGGGAGATATAGGGTGGTTGCCTCAATGGGTTTGCCAGTGAAGACAATTGTATCGCCATCACGTTGTTCGCTCTTGGTAATCTGACCGCGCGCGTCGGCAATGAGCCAACTCTCTTTGACGGTAAAGCTATCACCCACATTGGGGCTTATCTCCCAGGCACCGCCGCCACCACCAAGCCCATCTCCAAGATCGGGGATGCCAGTGAAGCCCATCACCTGATAGAGCTTTTCGTCCATAAAGCGTAATTGGGCGGGGCGTTTTTCTCCGCTTTCTTTAAAGGTGTAAGTGCCATTAACCACATAGACCGCTTCGTGGTAGTTGCGTCCATAATCTACCGGGTTGAAAAGTGCCATGACTTCCTGATCACCATCAGTAATGGCGTAGAGGATAGGCTCGAAGCTAAAGTTGAGTTTAAATTGATTGCCTTGAGGCCATACGGGATAGTAAACGTTGTTTTCCTGTTGCGTTTGACCGCTTTCAACAAAATCAGTGTCAGCGACATAGATGCTGCCATCATCAGCAACGATCCCCGTAAAAAAGTAGATGTAGGCGATGTTCTCACCGGTAACGGTGATATCCAGCTCAATTTCATCCCCTGCCGCGACACGATCGCTTGAGGCCTTAATTTCAGACACGCTGATTTTGCCAGAGCCAGGAATTTGACTGGCGCGCGTGAGCAAAACTGGTTCAACCGCGTTTGCCTGGAATTGGCGACCGGTGTAATGGAAACCTAAAAAGTCATCCCAAAGGGATGTTTTTGCAAAGGTGTCAGCGATGACGGTGTAAGAAGCCATGCCGGTATTGTTGTTTTGGTAGAGTTGCGAATTGGGGAAGTAAATTGCGATGCCTGTCGAGCCGGGTTTGCCAGATCCTACTTTATTGGCAATCACAGCCTTTTGGAGTGTCTGTAATAAAGTATTGGCAGCGTTATAGACATTTGGGTTGCCAGAAAACTTAGCAGCGAGGGCGGCAAAATGACCCATGTCGATGTAGCTGGCGGGCACGTTCTGGCCAAAAATAGATGTGTAACTTTGGGCGTAACTGCGTGCCTGGGCTACAGCGCGTTGATCAACACCTTGCATAGTATAGGCGAAGTTATTGAGCGCGCTGAGTAATTCGGGGTAGTGGGCGAGGTCAATCGCGGCTAATGTGCTGTTTTGCTCAAGCTGAGCGCCAAGTTGTTCAGCGCTCATGCGGTTAACATACCAGCCTCCACCGCTTGAATTCTGGCTTAAGAATTCCGCGCGGGCCTGGTCGTCCTGCACGCGTTGATCCTGGGTGAGATAGCTTTCAACAATGTTTTTGGCAATATCAGCAGTAGGGATATCCGGGTCGTAAACCATCATGCTCAAGAAGGCTTCATATGCCCAACCAACGCCAGGTTCGGTTTCTTCAGACGCCACGGCGTAGTGCGCGTATGGCGCAAGTATGGCGTAAACCTCCATTTGGCTCATCAAGCAGACGTCCAAACCGATAAGATCAAACTTCTCGATTGGCGTAGTGCGTTGAATTTCTTTGAGCGCCCATTCGAATTCGTTGAGTAGCATGATGGGGTCTTGCATCGCGCGCGCCAAAGGCGCACTTGAGCTATTGTAACCGCCTGGAACTGGGTCGCTCCAGCCACCTGGCCAGCCCATACCATGATCAGACATCAGCAACATGTAACGATCAGCCTGCACCGCGTCGGTTGCCCAGCTAACGAAATCAACGAGGGATCGAGGGTCACCCATATTGACTTCACCAATATCAATATATTGTGAGGCAGTCACGTTCAGATCCTGGTCAGGTGTGATATAGAACCTGCGGGTGCCACTCCAATTGCCATCGCCCGAATAACCACCGGCGTAGCGGTCAACCTGAGCGATGATAATGACCTCATCACTGCTCCCGATGAGCTCCATCTCATTGAGGTCAAACATCAGGTCCCGTTCAAGTGCTTTGTCGTCGGCATCAATATATGCCATGACCAGCCATTTTACTTTTTGACCCGGTTCCAATTGTGCGGAAGCCTGGGTTGGTTCAACGGACACTGCTTGCTGGGGCTGTGTTGCCTGGGGCGGGCGTGTTGTTTGTGCCTGGCTAAGACTGGGAACGTCGTTATCTGCTGTGGGTGGCATATCTTCGGCTCGTTTGGAGCATGAGCGCCACAGGAAGAACAGCAATACCGCCAGGAGAATCAGAAAAATAATTGAGCCGCAACCACGGCGTGAGACTGGCGCACCACTTGGGCTGTCAGAAGCAGATGGCTTGGTTCCGGAACCCGAAAGGCCGCCTAAGAGTCCTCCTAATCCACTTAGCGCACTGCCTGTGCTGGCCGATGGTCTTGGACGTGGGGATTGGCTTTGGCTGGGTGGGGGTGCCTGGTCTAAGAGTTCATTCACATAGCTTGTTTGCGGTTTAGGTCGCGGGGCAGTTTGTTGACCTGGCTGTGGCTTTGGCGT
>JAAZIH010000033.1 GCA_012800995.1 Chloroflexota bacterium | reverse complement strand
CTAAAAAACGGTGTGTTAGTTGGAGAGAGCCTGATAGAGCAAGTAATGAATTTAGTAATCACAATGATTGAATTCGCTCGAATAAATGCAATTGTTTTAAGCTAAAAGGTTTCCTGTACAAAAAACTATCATTTAAAGTAAAATGATTAATGAAGATTTGACACAATGCACATAAACGAAAGGAAATTCCAAGATGTATCAAAAAATAATCATTATCGGTAATTTAGGACGCGACCCAGAAATGCGTTTCACACCAGATGGTAATCCTGTCACAAGCTTTAGTGTGGCAACCAGCCGGAAATATAAAGAGGTTGACGAAACCACCTGGTTCCGTGTCTCAGTTTGGGGCAGACAAGCCGAAAGCTGTAATCAGTATCTTAAAAAAGGATCAAAGGTTTTGGTTGAAGGACGCTTGTATCCAGACCCACAATATGGCGGACCCCGCGTTTATCAGCGCAATGACGGAACTTGGGCGAGCAGTTACGAAGTAACCGCAGAGTCGGTGCGTTTCATGTCAACCCGCTCTGAGGCTGCCAGTGGTGGAAGCGATTACATGGAAGATTCCATGGATGACGAAATTCCCTTTTAAGACTTAAAATGGCGGAAATTAAGAAAATAACCATTAGCGTACCGGATGATCTGCCTGCGCAATATGTGAATATGTCCTATATTACGCATACACCGCAGGAGTTCATCCTCGATTTTGCCAGCATATTGCCGGGAATTAAACAACCGAAAATTAATACCCGGCTTGTTTTTTCGCCTTTAGGCGCGAAACTGTTGATACAAGCCTTAAACGAAAATTTGCGTCGCTACGAAAGCAACTTTGGTGAAATCAAAATTCCACGCGGACACAGTTTGGCTGATCAGCTTTTTAGAACAGCAGATCCAAAGGACTCGCCAGAAGAGGAATAGATTGGAAAATTTAGAGAAAATCTGTGAGCAAATCCACGAGGAGTTCAACGCGAAGACCGTAGAACGCGAAGAAGCTCTCAAAAAAGCACGCGAACTGATTCGTCGCGCGTCGCTTGCCATCCGTGCTATTCACAGGGGCGATATTCAGCAAGCGCAAGAAGAGCTTCAATTTGGGCAAGAAATAGTGGATTGCATTCTAAAGCAGCTTAAGCCTGAACATCCCGACCTTTATTACACAGGCTACACGCAAGACGCGCTGAAGGAATTTTGCGAAGCCAAACTCACCGCGGCAATCATCCACGATCAACCGCTTCCAAGCCCAATCGAAATGGGTGTTGAACTGCCGGCATGGCTTAACGGACTCACCGAGACCCTGGGCGAAATGCGTCGCCGATGCCTGGATATCTTGCGCACGGGTTATACCGATGAGGTTGAGCGTTTGCTCTTTAACATGGATGAAATCTTTACCCAGTTGGTAACGATGGATTATCCGGATGCTGTCACAGATGGCTTGCGCCGTCGCACGGACCTGGCGCGAGGGATTATTGAACGTACCCGCGCTGATATCACCACCGCCTATCGTCAGGAAATGTTGGCGAAAAAGATAGATGAATTTACTGAGCGTTTAGACAACCGTGTGATGGATTAACGCTGAAAGCTCAAGAACAAATTATGATTAGCAAGAAGCCCTCGAAAGCGGGTTTTCTTATGCCTTACTATCTGAATATAATAAAACGTTTCGCTTGGGGATAAAAATTTTCAATTAGCAATATTACGATCATGTTACTCGTGTTATTGCTAATTGCAATAAGCTTTGGTATACTTTTGCCATAACCATTATCTCTTTAACGAGGTTGATATGACAGTATTCTATGGACGAGATACAGAGCTAAGACATTTGAATAGCCTTTATGAAACTGGTAGTTTCCAGTTTACGGTTATTTATGGCAGGCGCCGTATTGGAAAAACCTCTCTGATACTAAAGTATATTGAAGGAAAAAATGCCATCTACTTTATGGCATTGGAATCTGGTGGTGACTTGAATCTTGAGGGAATGTCCAGAGTTGTACATCGCTTTTTGGGGCATTCTGATAACTTACCTGCTTATCGCAACTATGAAGACTTGTTTCTTGACTTGGCAAGCTATGCCAAAGACCATTCATTGATATTCGTCATTGATGAATATCCTTATCTGGCAGAGGCACATCCCGAGTTATCGTCACTTCTTCAGCGTTTTTGTGACCATGAGTGGAAAAACACCAAACTACATCTTATTTTGTGTGGTTCTTCAATGAGTTTTATGGAGACGCAAGTTCTTGGAATCAAAAGTCCACTTTATGGCAGGCGTAGCTCTCAGATAAAATTACAGGCCTTTCGCTTTCAGGAAACGTCCCAAATGCTATCAGCGTTCGACAAAGAAAGTATTGCCATTTTGCACGTTGCCATGGGTGGTATTCCAGATTACCTCAGCTATATTGACTCAAAAATTCCAATGTCAGAAAATTTAAAAAAGCTGTTTTTCGACCCGAACGGACGCTTGTTTGAAGAGCCTAAAAATCTGCTTTTGCAGGAGCTACGTGAGCCAAAAACATATAATGACATCCTGGGTGCCATCGCAAATGGCAGCAGCAAACACAACGACATTGCGCAAAAAACGGGTTTGCAATCTGGTACCTTATCGCGTTATTTGGAGAGTTTAATATCTCTGGGCATCATAAACAAACTTTACCCATTGGAAAATCATAATAAACGGCGAACCGTTTATCGTATTCACGATGGCAGTTTTCGATTTTGGTATCGCTTCGTGGCTAATAACATTTCTGCGATATCTTTGGGCTTAGGCGCGCAAGTGTGGGAGAAGCAAGTGGAACCCTATCTCTCGGAGTTCATGGGACAAGGCTTTGAGTTGATCGCGACTGATCTGTTTGATGAAATGAATCAAAAAGGCGAACTTCCAGATTTGATTTTGAAACGCGGGCCTTGGTGGGGAACGAATCCTACGCTTCGCCAGGAAGAAGAAATTGACTTGGTGGGACTTGGTTCAAAGATGGCTGTTTTTGCCGAAGTCAAATGGACGAATACAAAAGCATCAAAGCGGGTGTTAGACGAATTGATGCGCAAAAGCTTGCTGTTTCAAACAGAGCAACCACGGTATTACATCTTGTTTAGCAAAACAGGCTTTGTTAATGAGTTGTTTCAACTTGAAACTCAACTTGGAAATCTGAAACTATGCACTTTCTTGCCTTCATAAAGGCAGTTAAATGATTATGCGCGTGATAAAAGCTTCGGAACTGGGTAGTTTTCTGTACTGCCAGCGTGCCTGGTGGTATCAGTTGCGAGGTGAACCATCAGCTAACCAAGGCGCCATGGTATCCGGCACGCAGAGGCATCAAATCCATGCCTGGCGGGTAAAACTGGTGCCCGTCCTGATTGTTATCGCAGTTTTGCTGGCATTGATAGCAATAGTCGTTATTCTGGTGAGGAAATGAAAAGCTGGTTCGCATCTATTCTCTTATTAGCTATAGCGCTTGTTTTGATTTTAATCGCGATATGGTTCAAAAAGACGAGTGGCTTACCAAGTGGACGATTGATATATGCCGATACCGACCAACTCCAGGCTGTTCCCGGACCTTTATTTGACCCGAACTTAAGACTGGTGGGCAAGCCCGATTATGTTCTTCGGCTGGCGAATGGCGCGTTGGTACCGGTTGATTTTAAGTCAACGCTTGCACCCGTTGAACCTTATCGTTCGCATGTCTTTCAGGTTTTGGCGTATTGCTACCTGCTGGAACAAAATTATGGTCAAAAGCCGCCCTATGGACTCATCCGATATCAGGATAAAAGCTTTGAAGTGCCCTATGATGAACTCGAAAAGGAGACGTTTTTGCGTTTGATTAGTCAACTGCGCACGGTTGAAGCCAGCCCCGATGCACCAAATCGCTCGCACAAGGCTTTGGCGCGCTGTCGCGGATGTGGCTATCGGGATAGCTGTGACCAGAGTCTTATCTAAAGGGTAAAAATATAATCATCTGTGCCGAAGGATAAATCAAGTCTTTAAATAAAAAAGGATGAAGAATGAAATTCATAGATAAAGAGCGAGCACGTGGTATAGGATTAATAAATTCTGGTTTCTTTGACGGTGATATCGGTGGCGGTAAATTTTTGGGAGAGTTACGCCCTTTCGTGCTTCAAGACGGACTTTTAAATTTATATGCTGATATCAGAGATGATGTACTTGAATACTTCAAACAAAATAATATTACCTGGTGGGGTGGCAGGTATCCTACGGGTCATGTATTGTCCTCGCAGATAGCTTGTCTAAATCATCTGTTCACAATCAGACAAGGAAAAGGCGCCGTTTTGAACCTGCTAAAAACTGTATCGGACGATTTTATAGATGTTTTTCCTCTCCCGGAGAATCTTGAAGGATATATTCAATTTGAGGCTGTCGGTGGAAATAAAAACTATTTAAATGAAGGGACAAACATTCGAGGAAGTAACTGTACTTCTGTAGATGCTTTGATATACGCTCAACATCGCGATGGGCGAAGATTCCTAATCCCAATTGAATGGAAATACGTTGAATCATATGGAAACGATGACAAATCAGCAGGAAGAAAAGGTGACGTACGAAAAGCACGTTATCTTGATCTAATTAAAAAGAGCCGATATTTAAACGAAAACACACTTTCTTGCTGTTGGTTTGAACCTTTTTATCAGCTAATGCGTCAAACACTTTGGGTGGAACAGCTCTTAAATCACCAACCTATAGGTTTTGAAGCGGATGACTATTTGCATTTACATGTTGTTCCTGAGGCTAATGTGCAATTACTCGATAAATCTAATCATTGCAGCAAGAAAGGAATGGTGGATACCTGGAAAAACTGTTTGACCGATCCTGATAAATATATCGTCATTTCTCCTCAAAAGTTATGGAGTGAGCAAACTAAAGATACGAGCATATACAATTATTTGCGCACACGGTATTGGCAATAAATGAGCATTTTTAGAACTTAAGAAACGAGTAAAACTAAAATAATTTGTGACTCAACTCTTCAGATAATAAATTGCCATCAAGAATTGACACCCGACACGGAAACAGGTATCCTTATTCCCGTTGGGCGGGACCGGCGCGGCAGAGCCCTGCGAACCCCGTCAGGTCCGAGAGGAAGCAGCGGTAAGGAGGTTTCTCTGGGTGTTGCCGGCAAACCTGCCCAACATTTCTTTAACGAGGATCGACATGAAAAACAGTGACAAACCAACTGCTGATGCAAACGATATTCATCAGGAAGAAACCCCACAGGTCTGTTCCTACGAAGGTTCTGATTACCAGGAAGTCTTTTGGGACACCGGCGAACGACGTTATGAAGACGCGGTTGAAGAAGTCGCTCTAAAACGACTTATGCCAAAGCATGGTAAGCTTTTGTTGGAGCTTGGCGCGGGTGCCGGGCGTAACACACCCCGCTATGCTGGCTGGGAACGCATCGTGCTTTTGGATTACTCCCGCACGCAGCTCTTGCAGGCACGCGAACGCCTGGGCGATTCATCGCGCTATGTTTATGTTACGGCGGATATTTACAAGCTCCCATTTGTCAGTGGTCTTTTTGATGGTGCCACAATGATTCGCACCTTACATCATCTGTCTGATGCCAACAGTGCTCTTGCCAATGTGCGCCGGGTACTTGGTGAGGAAGCCGTGTTTATTCTCGAATTTGCCAACAAACGCAATCTCAAAGCTATCGCGCGTTATCTTTTGGGTAAACAAAAATGGAGCCCTTTCACAAAAGAACAGGTGGAATTTGTCGCGTTAAATTACAATTTCCATCCAAAAACCGTTCGAAAACTGCTTGAGGAAAATCAATTTTTGCTTAAAAAACAAATTACGGTATCGCATTTTCGCATCAACGTGTTAAAACGACGGGTCAAACACGAGCTTTTGGTCGCTTTAGATTCACTTTTCCAGCATACGGGTAGCATCATACAACTTAGCCCAAGTGTGTTCACCAAATCTATTACCAGTGGGCGTAGCTCGAGACCTGAAGATGATGCCTTTTTCGCTTGTCCCATTTGCGATACAAGCTTGCCTGAAGCGCGCGAAAACCAAACTTGTCCGGTGTGTGGGCATGTTTGGGCATATGAAGATGGTATTTACGAGTTTCGTATCAACCCAGAAAGCTAAATCAGATCATTCGGCCTAATGTTAGCAAAGTAAAATCAACTTTTATTGCTTGTTAACCGTGACGGTTTTCTTTTTCTTATACCAAAACCAGAAGAAGTACATCGAGGTTGAGATGATATAAAGGATGATGGTAATCGCGAAGGGTGGTTTAAAACCGTGGCGTTCTTGCAAGATACCGCTAATGGTGGGGCTAAACGCCCAGCCAAAGTTGAACGCCATGCTGTTGAGGCTGGCCAACATAGCGCGCGCTTCTGGTTCCACTTGTTCCATGGCAAAGGTAGAGAAAATGGGGCTGCTCATGTTCATCAGGGTCAAGCGGACGTAATAGGCGATGATAGCTAATTCAACTCTTCCGGAAAAACCAAGCATAAACAAAAAGGGAATAGATAGGGTCTGGGTAGCGACCACCGTTTGAATCTTGCCAATGCGTTCCGCAATCATCGGCGCGATAATCAGACCAATACCCATCGCCAGGCTTCCCCAGGCGAAAATAGTGCCAATGGAATTATCTGAGAGATGATGAACGTTTCGGAAAAAGACATTCATAAAGGGCATAATCATGCCAGCACCAATTGATGTAATCAGGTTGGGTAAAATGAGCCTGATAAGCTTTTTAGGGGCGCGTCTAAAGTAGGTGATAGGCGCGAATACGGATCGCTTTACCCCCGGACTGGTTCGATTTTCTTTAATCAAAACAGTCGGTATAAGTGATAAAAGCGCAAAAAATACAACGAACCACAAAGCGCCGCTATAGGCTTTGGTGTCCATGGCGCTTACCAAGAGCAAACCGGCGAAGATGCCGGGCAGATAGCCACCAAACCATTGCCCCACCGAGCCGGCTGTGGTTCCGATGCCTGAAGAGATACTAAACAGATATGTGCGCTCGGCTTCCTGGCTGTTTTCCATCAGGAAAGGCCCATGTGCCACTACAGATAAAGATTGGGAAAGTCCTTGAACCATACCCATAATCAGGAAGATGGGAATGGATGGGAATAAGATAATGCACACCATGCTTAGCGCGAAAGCAAGATGGCTTATAAAAAAGGCACGTTTACGCCCTATTTTGTCAACAAGATAACCCATCGGAATCGCGGCCAGCAAAGTTGTCAGGCTGCGCGCGGTGACGATTTTTCCCAGTGTTCCTTCAGTGTAACCTTGACTGAGTACGTAAAAATTGAAGAGAAGTTGGTTGATGCCGCCGGCAATGCCATACAGAAATCCCCCAACCAAAAACAAACGCGCATTAGTGCTAAAGGCTTTTAGCCTTTCAATATAGGTTTTGATGGGGTTTCTTTTTTTGTCTGTGCCGCGTTCATCAGGCTCGGTTGACAGAGATTCAGTGCTTTCTTCCACGTTTAAATCCCATGCAAATAACGAGTCAGGAGGTCATGCATGGCATCGACGCCATCATAACGGGTCGCGTATTGGCGTTCACCCTCCTGGCTGATGATGATGTGAACCAAACCAGCGATGCGAAGTTCGTTGATGTGGTGGTTGACTGTTGGTGGGCGAAGTCTCAACGAGCGCGAGAGCTGCGATGGCGTCTGGGGGCTTTGGGCTAAAAAGCGCATGATGCGCAAACGGGTTGGATCTGCCACAGCTTTGAGTGCGCGCATGAGGCTGTCCGGTACGGGGTCGCCGGGAATAATAGCCATGTTATCGGGCCGCGCGCCGTATAAGATAATAAGCTGATCTTTTTCCGGACGGCTGGAAAACATTAAAGGCGCTGTCCAAAATGACGGTGCCAGGTAGATATTTTTGGTTTGTTCAAGGTCAGTATAACGCACTCCCGAAGTCAATTCCTCAAGCAGCAGAGGCAAAGAAAGGCTGCCTGATCGCATTTGTGCGTACGAAAGCGCTTGCTTTAGCGCGGGTAAAATACGTTGTTCTTCTTCGGCGAAAAAACTATCCCTATAAGCCGTTAGGGCGGCGAGGTACATATCCGAAAAGGTTTTGGGGTCTGACCAAATGGCATAAAGGCTCTCTAAATAACGTGGGTTGTTTCGTCGTTCCGGGCTTGAAGTGTTTTCATGGAGGGCTTCGCGTTCGGCATCAGTCCAGGGTTTATTAACTTTGGTTTCATGCAAGATAGCCTGATAAATTGGGCTGGCATGCTCCAAGGCACTGATATCCTCAAGACGTTTTAAAGGGGCTTTGCTTCCAAGCTCCTTGAGCACAGCATCGGAGTCTTTGTTTTTAACGGGAAGGTTAAAAACAAAGCGGATGGAGGAGGGAAACGCGTTTATGGCGTGTTCAAGCGTTTGACGCAATTCAGGATTGAGACGCGAGCGTACACCTGCTGCCCAATTAGGCCGCAAACTAAAACGTTCAGGATTGTGAAGGACAAATTGACTTACGAAAAAATCGTAAGCGGTACCAAATTCCCAATTCAGTTTCGCGTCCTTGTAAGTATTCATTGTATAGTCCTCGAAAATATAGTCTATTGCTTGTTAGATATATATCTAAGCCTGACCGACTTATTTATACCATTATCTAATAGTGGCGTCAAACCTTACATTTATCACATATTGCTAACAAGTAACCCTGCATTTTATCAGAAAATTTAATCTTGTAAAAAATCCGTCATTTTTTCCCGAAGAACTTGCGGCCCTGGGAAAAAACAAAAAACACGTCTTAATCCCTGATATTTGCGTTACAATAGTAATGTTGGCGTGTGCCAAGCAATAAAACTATCCAAGGAGGCCATTTTGAAACAT
>JAAZIH010000195.1 GCA_012800995.1 Chloroflexota bacterium | reverse complement strand
AATTCCATAATCTGCCCGCAGAAATCGAGGGCTTCTTCAGAGCCATACCGTACGCCAACATGGTACATGAGGTCAGCCAGCCCCATGATACCCAAGCCGATGCGGCGGGCATTGAGCGCGGAAGCGCGCAGTTCGGGCACAGCAGGAACGTAGGCGTTTTTATCAACAACGTTATCAAGGAATTTGGTAGCGAGAATGGTGGTTTGTTTGAGTTTTTCCCAGTCGATTGTTTTACCTTCACCGTAATGTTCAGCCAGGTTAATGGAGCCCAAACAGCAATTTTCATAGGGTCCCAGCCATTGTTCACCACAGGGATTGGTGGCTTCAAGATGATAAAGGTGTGGCACGGGGTTGTCGCGGTTAGCGGCGTCAATAAAGAGCACGCCTGGCTCGCCATTATGATGGGCTTGCCTGACTAAACTATCAAAAAGCTCGCGTGCTTTTACAGTCTTGAAGGTTTTAATGGGCACGCCTTGTTCTCTGGCATCCTCAATAGTGCCAGAGAATTTCTTGTAAGATGGATCATGAACATCGGGGAAGACGAGATCCCAGTCTTCGTCGTTCTTAACAGCTTTCATGAATTCATCGGTAATGGCAAGGGAGATATTAAAGTTGGTAATCGCGGTCTCGCTGGTTTTGCAGGTGATGAATTTTTCCACATCCGGATGGTCAACACGCAAAATACCCATATTCGCGCCTCGGCGCGTGCCACCCTGGGCTATTTCACCAAAGGCGTTATCGTAGACTTTCAAAAAGCCAACCGGACCGGTCGCTTCGCCGGCGCTGGTGTTAACGGTGGAGCCAGCCGGCCGCAAACGCGAAAAGTTGAAGCCATTGCCACCACCGGTTTGCTGGATGAGCGCGGCATTGCGCAGCGTGGTAAAGATGCCATCGCTGGCACGTCCCATATCATCCGAAATGGGCAAAACGAAGCAGGCAGCCAACTGTCCCAGGGGTGTTCCCGCGCCGGTAAAAGTGGGCGAGTTTGGGAAGAAAGCTTTTGAGACCAGCAAGTGGTAGATTTCAAGCGCCAGCTGATGTTTTTCTTCATCGCTGCCATCAACATCCGCGATGTGCCAGGCGACACGCCAGAACATATCGTCAATTTCTTCAACGGGCTCTCCGTCCAAGCCACGTCGCAAATAGCGTTTCTGGAGGATTTTAATGGAGTTCTCGCTTAGTTCAATGGAGGGTAGACCCTCTGGTTTAGGGGGCGTTGGCAATAAGCCGTGCCTTAGTGTGGCTTCAGTCATGATAATACCTCTATAATTAATCTTCTTCAGAAAGCAGGTGATCTATTTCATCGCGAACGGTGTGTAGGTCATCCATGCGTAAATAGACAATGGCGTATCGGATGTAGGCGATATGGTCTAACTCTTTGAGCCCCTTTACGGCAAGGTCGCCAATTACACGGGAATTGATTTCAGAACGCCCCCGTTTTTGAAGTTCAGCTTCAATTTGGTCCACAAGTTTGTCGATTGACGCGGCGGTCACTGGACGCTTACTTGAGGCTTTTCGCAAGCCGGTAAGCAGTTTTTCGCGATCGAAAGTTTCGCGGGTACCATCGCGTTTGATGATGAGCGGCGTGCTGAGGATAGGGCGTTCGATGGTGCTGAAACGCTGTCCGCAACGAAGACATTCCCTGCGACGGCGAATGCCCCCCTGGGCATCTTT
>JAAZIH010000194.1 GCA_012800995.1 Chloroflexota bacterium | reverse complement strand
TTGCCATTGGCAGGTAAATCCAGGAATTTAAATCCCGGGCTTTGAACAATTAAGTTTTGTTGATTATTTCTGCTTGATTCTGCTTGAGTCACAATAACGCTCCATCCTTAAGATAGCTTCTGGTAAAGATGATGCATTATTCGTGCCAGGAACATCCCTTTGGTTGAATTCGAAAAAAGAAAAAGCTTTAGAAATCAGCTTTAAACAGCATGTTCTTCTTCTATCTCAATGATTATTTGGGTAATATTTTCAAGAGCAACGCGTTGCTTGCGATACAAATCTGCCTCAGACACTGATAACTTTCGCGCTACATCCCGCACTTTTTCGCCCTGTACAAATTTGAGGTCCAAAATGTTGTACAGAATCCAATCACTAGTGAATTTTCGCTCACCTTCCGGGCGAAGACGTTCAATCGCTGTTTTCAGGGCTGCCCGCAAAGCATTGCTGCGGTTTCCTTCAAATTCTTCCAGAGTCGCGTCCACAAGCTTGAAGTGCAAAAGTGGGTTGTTGGTTAGTTTCGGACCTCCCCAATAATGGGTCATAGCGTCTCGCACCCAAGAGAAAATCTCCGGATTCGTATCGCGCACACCTGATTGATACAAGCCGCGACGGTCATAGGATGTGCTGGCGCGCAAATCCTGGATATAGTCCACCTCGGATTGCAAGGTGGCAATCGAGTCGATGACATGTTTTTGCAGATGGCGGTCCTGGAGCGCCAAATTAGCGCGTTCAGTAAGCAAACGCACTGCGTCTTCCTCCTCCTGCTCCATCGGTTCTTCCGGATGCAAAAAACCACACAAACCCAAAATCTGCCGATCATCCACATCCGTTGTTTCCAACAAAGGCACCAGATAAAGACCATCCCGGTCTAAAACATCCTTGTCACTTGAAATGGATTTTTTAATGTCCTCAAGCGCGTCCACCCCCATTGGCACATGGCTAAGCACACGCTTGTCACCAGCTGAAACAATCGATTCAACCTTACCTGCATCATAAACCACGATAAAACATCCCGGACTCTGCACCCGGTCGCAAATAGTCGCCACAATAGTTTCGAGAAATTGATTCAGATCTTTTTTGGTCAACATGCGATCCTGCAAGTTTTGAATAATCTCAAAGTCCCCTTTTTCATCACCCCAGAAAAGCTTTTGCTCCAACTTTGGCGAAAGGACATTAATCAGATATTGCAACACAAGCATAGAGCTTACCATCACTACTGGAATGTATTGGTTATACGGATCGCCCTGACTCAAGCCATAGCGTCGTACAAGCGTGGTAAGCCCCAATACAATTGACACCACGAAGGGCCCCCGCAAAAGCCAGCGTAACAGGCGGCTCTTGATAGCGCGGTCTGTCCACGTCAAACCAAAAAAGGAAACCACATAAGCCATCACGACCAAAGTTGGCATGGTGATACCTGCGAAAACAATGGAGGTCAACCAAAACAAATTAGGATGTGCTGCGAGAAACACATTGCCATGGAACAGGAACAAAATACTTGTTAAAGCGGGAATAGCTGCTCCCGCCAGAAGGTAAATTAAACGCCGGCGACTGGTCTTGGTAATACTGCGTCGCGTTGCTCGAATTAAGTTGGTGCTCGCCAGGAACATGACCAAAAGATAAAACCATCCGAACCAATACGTCACCTGGTTTCGTTCAAGGTAGAACATAGGCGCTTTTTTAGCTGCCAAACCACCCACCGTAATGCCAAACCAAACCAAAACTGCCATCACAATGCTAATGGCATACACCGCGTAGACAACTTTACGTCGTCGTCCGCGGCTGGGTCTGCCCGTCAAAGTGAGCACCACGTCGGAAAAATGAAGATAAACCGCGGGCAACATCACTAAACCGGTCCACTTAAGGCGCAACCAAAACTGAATGATATGGTCCTGTTCAGAAATTGCCTCGATGGTTTCGCTTGAGTAAATTAAAACCACACATAAAAGAATCAATCCGAAAGTCTGCGCGATGCGATCGCGCCAGTTAAAGCCCGATGCATACATAAACAGCGCGACGGCTGTTATGGTAACACCTGCGGTCAGAATTTGATTAAGCGTCTCTAAAACCGCGGTTAGATTGACAATAATGGTTGTCGGGTACAAACCTTTATCCTATCCTTTTCTCAAAAAACACAGCAGGGTCAAGGTTGGCGAAGTATTGATCCATAAATCCGCTCATCGCGTAACCCAACTTTTGAGCAAGTCGCACCATCGGGTCATTCCGAAGCGGGATTTCCAAGAGGACACGATTACATTTATTTGTTTGCGCCCAGGTCTCGCAAACTGCCAGCATCGCGCTGGCAACGCCATTGCGTCGGATATCATTAACAACTACTAAGTCCGTCACACACAGTGTCTTAGGCAAGCGATTCGCGTCCAG
>JAAZIH010000193.1 GCA_012800995.1 Chloroflexota bacterium | reverse complement strand
TCTTTTAGGTTTTGAGAGGGATGATAAGCCAAGTCGAGAAAGTCATTTCCATTAAAGCTGAAGCCCAACAGATTAATAGATGCAGCAATTTCTTCAAGTCGCCAACCAGAAAAGATTCTGAGATCAATATCGCGGAATCTTGGATTTCCAACCATCTTTGTCATTTCAATTGAAGTAATACCACTCGGTATAGTGTATGAGCCAGGTTGAATTGACCTGTCTCTGCCAAGATAAGTCATGAGTTGACAAGTTGTCTTTGTATCCCTTACAAAACCTTCATCAAATAATCTTTGGCAAAGGCTTTGCGCACTTTCTTCTTGCTCAACAACAAACTTGCGATCAAGCCCATCAATAAAATCAACTGGCTGTTGGAGCTCGGCAACATTTCTATTAAGAGAATGAGCATATCTTATCTTTGACAACAATGACATATGCTCATTCGCATGCCCAAAATGTCTTTCAGCAGTCTTTAATGTCCATGCAATCCATCCAAAAAGGATAAGCAATATTAGAGCTATCAGAATTGCCATGCGCAACATCAGAAGACGGCTTTTATGATTGTACCGTAGCATCGTTATCCCTTTGTATGGCTTGATGGTCTAAATAATCCTGTAGGATGAGAGCAGCAACTCTGTCATCTGAAGGCTTTCTTCTTTGTTTTGATGATTCGCCTTTTCTGATTGAAAGTACTTCTAATGCCAGTGAGCTTCCAGTCTCATCCCATAAATGAACTGGGACAGGTGAGATGCTTTTGAGCAGCTCAACAAATCGGAGTACCCTTCTGGCAGCTACACCTATCCCTCCATCAGAATCGTATGGAACCCCCACCAATATATCTGTGCAATTTTCAATTATTGCAATCTCAAGAACCCGCGTCGCATCTTCTTCCCTTGAAATGTGCTTGATGATGCTATGTGGTCTGGCAATAAAGGCGGTTTCGTTACTGACCGCTATGCCGATTCGTTTACCGCCATGATCCACACAAAGAAACTTGCGGTAATCTACTTGAGATTTTCTCATCAAAACTCTAATCTTTGCTTGCACTTAGTTCAATCAAGTAAGCGCTTTTTCCTCGTTCACGTAATACACCAAAATCGCCTAAAGCTTGTGCTAATTGCAAGGTTCCAAAACTCATGTTTTCACCTGGAATTTCGAGATCTTCAAGTATTTCCCGTGTGAAAATAAGATACAAACCGCCAACAGGCCCGCCTTTGTGGAACTGACCAGTGGAGTGCAAAAACCGCGGTCCGAAACCAAGAGCAGTTGCTACGTTGAAATGATTAAGCAACTTGGATCTGAAAGCTTGTAATTCCTCAATTTCATTGGGAAGTCTCGGTAGAAAAGCATTAATAGCGATGTAACCAATAGGTTTTATCGTTTCTGAGACCTTTTCAAGCAAATCGTCCAGCGATGCACAATCTTCAATTCCAGCAAGTTCTTGACCATATACTTTAAACTGTTTGTTTGTATAAATAGGCTTGCCCATATCAAGGCTGCCTTCTTTTTTATATTTTTCAATAACTGTATTAGTCACTAATTTTGTGCTTTGCACATCTGGCTGATTAAAGGCATTCACACCTATTACCGCGGATGCGATAGCTGTTGCATATTCCCAGCGATAAAACTCACGCGCTAAATCATAAGGATCGTGTAATTTGAAGACTAAAACTGGATACCCTTTTTCGCGGAGGCTTTCAACAAAGGTCTCTCGGCTTTTATCAACCTCAAAATAAACAAAGAGGCGGTCTTCTGGATATTTAAGGGATTTTAGAACAGGTTCTCCTTCAATTGGCAGAATTCCTTTTCCATCTTTTCCAGTGCTTTCGGCGATTAATTGTTCAAGCCAGGGAACAAGATTTGCTGCAAAGTCTTCAGCAATGAAAGTTAATTTGTTTCGCCCTGCATTAGCGGCAGCACCTAAAATCAAGCCTAACATCAGATTTGAGTTTGAAGCGATCGCAGACTTTGGTTGACTGGTTCTATCAGAAAAATCTGCTTTGTTAAGTAGAAGGCTCAAATCAATTCCGATTAACGCTGCGGGAATAAGTCCAAATGGAGTAAACGCTGAAAAACGCCCTCCCACGTTTGCAGGTGCGTAAAAAATGGCGCGAAATCCATCTCGTTTGGCTATTTCGCCCAAAGATGAGCCTGGATCAGTAATAGCCACAAACCTGCTGCCAAAAGTATCAGGATATAGACTTGCCATTTCTTCACGGAAATATTTGAAAGCAGCCATCGTTTCTGCAGTGCCACCACTTTTGCTGGAAATAATGAAGATTGTTTTTTCTAAATTAACTGCGTCACACTGAGCTTTTATTTCAAAAGGATTTGTTGTGTCAATGATACGTAATTTCAAGCCTTGACCTTCGGGTATTAGAGCTTGAAAAGACTGTGCCATTACTTCTGGCGATAGAGAGGATCCACCCATACCCAAAACAAAAACGTCTGTAAAGCCTTCTTCTAAAATTTCCTTGAGGAACGCCTCGTACTCGCTAATATGTGTAAATTGTGTTCCTGGAAGACCTAACCACCCCAAGCGGTTTCTGATTTCTTCAAATTCAGATTTTTCATTTGTCCATAAGCTTGGATCATGTTCAAAAAGCCGCTGGAGATAGTTTTGCTCCGATGCTGTTTTCATGGCAAGTCTAAGATTTACGCCTAAACTTCCTATTTCATTTGCATATTGCTTTCTTTTTCTTTCTATTGTGGCAAGCAAACTTTGATGTGCTTTTTGGAAGGCTAAGACACCATCATCTTCGAGTTTTTTGGTGACTTGACTAAAGTCTACGCCTGCTTCCGTCAATGATGCCAATCGCTTCTTTGATTCTTCGATTTCAAAATCTATCTTGATGTCAGGACGACCATGCTCTAAAAAGGCATGCAGAGTTGCTGTTGGAATAGTATTGACAGTGTTTGATCCGATAAGTTCATCGACATACAAACAATCAGAATATTTTGGATTCTTTGTACCCGTCGAAGCCCATAGCGGTCTTTGAATTTGTGCGCCTTTTTGCGCGAGCTTTTCAAATTTATCGCTATTAAAGTATTTTTTGAATGCCTGATATGCCATACGGGCATTATCGACAGCAATCTTTCCTTGAAGTAATTCGAGTTCAACAAGTCCAGAATCGATTTTTTCTTTTAATATATTATCAACCGCGGTATCAATGCGCGAAACAAAGAAGCTGGCAACACTATGAATTCGTTCAATTGGTAAGCCTTTTTGTACACGCTCTTCGAGTCCAGAAAGGTAAGCATTCATTACTTCCAGGTATTGATCAATAGCGAAAATGAGCGTAGCATTTACATTAATGCCCTCTGCAATTAACGCGCGTATGACAGGTATACCAGCCTTGGTTGCAGGTACTTTAATCATCAGGTTTTTCCGGTTGATTCGCGCCCAAAGCATCTTTCCTTCACTGATTGATTTTTCAGTGTCGTTGGCAAGCATTGGATCAATTTCAACACTCACGTAACCATCGACATAATTTGTTTCTTCGTAGACCTGTCTAAAAAGATCAGCGGTCATTTGAATGTCTTGCTTAACGAGTTCAAAGTAAATTTGCTCTTTATCTAATCCCGCCCAGGCCATTGCCTGCAGACTAAGATCATAAGCCTGCCCTTGCCCAATCGATTTCTCGAAAATACTTGGGTTAGAAGTCACACCATAGATTTTGCCTTGTTCAATCAATGAACGCATGGCACCGATTTCCAAATCTGCACGATCAATATTGTCGTACCAGATGGATTGCCCTAACAATTTAGTTTGTATAGCATTGTTCATCGTCTTATTTCCTTTTGTTTTTTTGCATCATCTCTTCAATCATATTAAGTACGTTTTCAACAGAAAAACCAAATTTTCCAAATACAATATTGCCTGGAGCGCTGTGTCCAAAATCATCAATTCCAAGACTTGAACCGTTGTTTCCAACCCAACGCTCCCAGCCAAGCGTACGTCCCGCTTCGATGGAAAATCGGTTAATGACTTCTGGAGGGATAACTTGTTCACGATAGGTTTGGTTTTGTCGTTCAAAAAGTGACCAACTTGGCATAGAAACAACCCGCGTATTAATTTCCTTCTCTTCAAGAGCAGGCAGACATTTAAGAGCTAAAGAAACTTCAGAACCGGTTGCGAGAATAATTAAATCAGGAGTACCCTCTTTGCTTTGATAGAGTATATAAGCTCCTTTTTCCAAACCATCTACTTTGGAATAACGTGTTCTGTCAATAGTGGGAAGGTTTTGGCGAGATAAAATTAAAGCTGTAGGTCCTGTAGTGTTTAACAAAGCTTGCTTCCAAGCTTCAGCCGTTTCATTTGCATCTGCAGGTCTAATAACGGTTAAGTTGGGTATTAATCTGAGGCTCATTATCGTTTCTACAGGCTGATGTGTTGGTCCGTCCTCTCCAACACCTACAGAATCGTGAGTTAAGACGAAAACGTTGGCGATTTTTGATAGTGCCGCGACACGCAGAGAGCCGCGCAGATAATCTGAAAAAACGAGGAATGTCGCGACATAAGGTCGTACACCACCGTGAACAAACATGCCATTACCAATGGCAGCCATCGCAATTTCTCGCACACCGTAATGGATATTGCGACCTTCAGGACAATCTGGACCAAAGGCTTGATAGGCATCCATCCAGGTATTATTGCTTGGTGCAAGATCAGCTGAGCCCCCTATCAATTCTGGAACTGACTGACCTAAAGCCTGAAGGACGTGCCATGAAGCCATGCGGGTTGACAAACCTTTCTCACTGCTTTCAAATTTTGGTAAGTTGGCATCCCAATCTTGAGGAAGTTCGCCATTAAATCGTCTCTCAAACTCTGATGCCAGCTCAGGATATTTTGCCCGATAATGAGCAAACTTCTTATTCCATAAATCCTGCTCATGTTTTCCGTCATCAATTTTGCTTCTAAAATGAGATAAAGTTTCATCAGAAGTATAGAAGAGAGGTTCTGTGGGAATATTTGCGTTCTGTTTGGCTTGGTTTAGTTCTTCCCAGCCAGCAGGACTTCCATGAATGCCAGAAGTTCCTGCTCGTGTTGGTAAACCAAATCCAATAATTGTTTTACAGATAATCAGAGATGGACGAGGATCATTTTTTGCAAGTTCTATAGCTTTATGGATAGCCTCAACATCATTTCCATCTTCAACAGTTTGCACATGCCAATCGTAAGCTTCAAAGCGCTTGGCAACATCTTCAGTAAATGTAATGTCCGTGCTGCCTTCTATAGTGATGTTGTTTGAGTCATAGAGATAAATAAGTTTCCCCAATCGCAAATTGCCGGCAAGTGATGCTGCTTCTGAGCTAATACCTTCCATCAAATCGCCATCGGTAACGATCCCATAGGTATAGTGGTTGATAATATCAATATCTGGCTGATTGAATTCGGCTGCCAGGTGAGCTTCGGCGATTGCCATGCCTACCCCAGTCGCGAAACCCTGGCCAAGCGGTCCAGTTGTTGTATCCACACCTGGTGTTAATCCCCATTCTGGGTGACCAGGAGTGATAGATCCCCATTGTCTGAATTGTTTGAGATCATCAAGGCTAATATCATATCCAGTGAGATATAGAATGCTATACAAGAGCATTGAAGCATGCCCACCGGAGAGCACAAATCGATCTCTGTCAGGCCAATTAGGATTTTTAGGGTTGTGCTTCATTTGTCGCACATACAAGGTGTAGGCCATAGCGGAAGCACCCATCGGCATTCCGGTATGACCAGAGTTCGCAACTTGGACTCCGTCAGCGGATATAAAACGAATGGCATTTAAGGCTTGATCGAGATCAATCTTATGCATAGTTATCTCCTTTATAATCTAATCACTAATGATAAAATTTTACCACGGTGGATCATAAAAACATGTTTGGAGATGAAAAATGGACTTAAATGGACAAAACGCTTTTATAACTGGTGGTGCTATACGCATTGGCAGAGCCATTTCAAAAGAATTATCGAAACATGGTGTAAATGTTGCCATAAATTACAACAATTCAGGCGATCAAGCTGAACAATTAAGGCAGGAAATCATCCAAAACGGCGTAAAGGTTGAATTATTTAAGGCCGACATCAGCGACATTCATGGTCTGCCAGAATTATTTGCTAAAGTAAAACAGTCATTTGGACAAATTGATATTTTGATTAATAATGCTGGTATTTATCCCCGTGATACGTTAATGAGTTTAAAAACAGATACACTTGACCCTCTTTTCGCGATAAATCTATTTGCGCCACTGGTTTTGATGCGAGAATTTGCCAAACAAATACCAGATGATGGTCATGGAAAAATTATCAACATTGTTGACGCTAAGATATTTAAAAATGATCCTGAAACGTTTATGTATCGATTAACCAAAGTTGGTTTATGGGAAGCAACGAAACTCGCCGCGATAGAATTAGCTCCACGTATAACAGTGAACGCTATTAGCCCCGGTTTAATGATGTCATTAGCAGGTTATGAACATCTAAATATGCAAGCAGTCGCTGAGCGACGCGTGCCATTGAAAATCCTGGGCAGTCCTGAAATTGTCGCTCAAAATGTCATTCATATACTAAAGCAAGACTTTATGACCGGAAATAACATCATTCTTGATGGTGGCGAATATATCTAAAGGAGAGCTATGGATACAATTATCATTACTGACCTTGAAGCTATTGGACATGTAGGTGTCAAAGAAGATGAACGCTCAACCCCTCAGGTTTTGCTTATCAATTTACGTGCAATATCTGATTTCTCAAAGGCAATAAAATCAGATGATGTTAACGACACCAATAACTATGCGACAATTTCAAAACGAATCAAAACCATTGTTCGAGAAACGACATATCATCTTCTCGAATCTCTCAGTGACCATATCATGCGAGTTTTATTTAAAGAATTCAATTTAGAAGAAATAACTCTTCGTATCGAAAAACCACATCGGGTTGCTAACATACAATTAGTCGGAATAGAAATGACGAGAAAATCAATAGACTACTCCTAAGTTTTAGGTTTTGCTGATATGTGATTTTCAGCTATGAAATTCTATTTAAAAATTCGAGTCTGGTTTCCAGATGAGTCCGAAATCCGCCCAACATAGCGGAGCTTGTCATAGTTGCTTCTTCTTTGCGAACACCACGCATCATCATACACAGATGTTGACCTTCAATCACAACAGCCACGCCAAGTGGTTTTATCGTGTCGTGTATGAAGTTCGCGATTTGTTGTGTCATACGCTCTTGAACCTGTAACCTATGCGCAAACATGTCAACAATTCGAGGTATTTTCGAAAGTCCAATCACTTTTCCTTTTGGAAGATAGGCAACATGCGCTTTTCCAAAAAATGGAAGAATGTGATGTTCACACATGCTATAAAAATTGATGTCCTTCACCAATACCATCTGATCGTAATCCACATTAAATAGTGCATCATTTATTAGTGAATCTGGATCTGTGTAATAACCATTGAAGATTTCTTCGTATGCCCTTGCTACTCTATCAGGCGTTTTAATCAGACCTTCTCGGTTAAGATCTTCTCCAATTGCTTGAAGAATCATTTCAGTAGCAGTACGAACTTTCTTTTGATTTATATTTTGATTTTTTTCTTTGCAAGACATTGCTTATCAGACCTTTTTAAAAATATAGAGCAGCCCATTGAATGAGCTGCTCCATTATAAACTTAAATTTATCCAATGATGGGGTCAATCAAACCGTACGTGCCATCCCGACGGCGATAGAGAACATTAATTTTATTGTTAGAAGCGTTGTAAAAAACAAAAAAGTCTTCATGACCAAGCAACATCAATTGCTCCATAGCCTCAAGCTCGTCCATTGGAGTAAGAATAAAACTTTTTCGGCGAACGATAACAGGTTCCGGCACTTCTTCAACTTCAATTGAATCTTCAATATCCATTGACGCTTTCGATGTACCGTCATCTCGGCGACGCCAGTGTTTGCCTTTGAACCGTTCGATTTGTCGGGTCATTTTGTCCACCGTTGCATCAATTGAAGCAAAAATGTTATCTGCCCGTTCCTCTGCTCGTAAGATAAAGCCACGACCGCGTATTGTTACTTGAGCGATGTAACGCTCATTGGCGTTGCGTGCGGTTTTGGCATGTCCTAAATCAACACGACATTCGTCAATTTCGCTGAGGAATTTGTCAAGTTTACCTATTTTTTTGTTCGCATAATCATGGATTCGATCGGTGAGTTCTAATTCTTTGGTGTAAATATCTATTTTTAGTGCCATTGGAACCTCCGTTTATTTTTTCTCATTATACAACAATCTTGTTGCTTTATTCAAAAAACTTTACATTTCGTCTGGACTTCGCTAAGGTCAATGCGTAAACATGTTTCGCTCCAGCTATTTTTAATTCAGATGCGGCGGATTCTAATGTTGCGCCAGTCGTGAAAACATCATCCACGAGAAGGATGCTTTTTCCATTAACAATCTTTGGGTCTGCTCTAAAGGCATTTCTCACATTTTCTAATCTCGCTTGAATGTCCAAACCGACTTGTGAACTCGTTTCTCTTATACGAGTTATGGCTTCAGGTCGATAGAATTTGCCTAAATGAACTGCCAGAGGTTTTGCAAGACGACTGGCTTGGTTATATCCTCTTTCTTCGTACTTTTGTAGACTGAGTGGCACGGGTACAACCATATCGAATACCCAATTTGAAGAAAGTACAACATTCTCGAGATACTGGGATAAGATTCTCGCGATACCAACATCATTTTGGTATTTCAATCTCAAAATCGCCTCACGTAAAACACCTGTGTATAAACCGTATCCGCGATAAGCATCATAGGAATGACTTCGATCACGACAATCACCACAAATATTAGAGCCACGCACTGCTTGTCCACAAAACGTGCATTGCTTTCCTACCAAACGTACAATCTTGCTTTCGCACTCATTACATATTATCTCCCCCTCTAAACCACAACCAGGACAACTTGGAGGCAAGACCCAATCGACCAAATGGAAAAGAATATCGTGTATTTGCATATTCAAAGTTTGACGTTTTAGCTCATCCATACTTATTTTTGTAGAACACCATCATAGAAAAGTTTTATGGCTGGCCAGAATAATGAAAACACTGTATATAAAACCAGTGCAAGCAATAAAATTAAAAGGACATACTCTAAAGGTCCCCAAGGGTTTTTAGAACCTTTACGCATA
>JAAZIH010000192.1 GCA_012800995.1 Chloroflexota bacterium | reverse complement strand
GCAGGTTCTTCCTCTGCAGGTTCTTCGACCACAGGTTCTTCCTCTGCAGGTTCTTCGACCACAGGTTCTTCAACCACAGGTTCTTCTGTTGCAGGGACTTCTGGTTTGGGCTGGCAGGCAGCCAAAACCATTGCTACAACGAGTAGCAAGGAAACAATAAGGGTTAACGACTTTTTCATTTTTTCTCCATTTAATTTTTTAATCGTTTTAAATTTTTAATTTCTCCGGCCAATATACCGGTTAATTAACATTTCCTTCTTGGCTATGCTTTAATACAAAGCCAATTAACGCAGTATTGAGCGGTGCAGGTTTATCAATGCACACCGCATGGGCACCACCAGGGATGATCATATACTCCGCGTGAGGAATGCCCTTGAGCATCCTCTCAGAATGTGCTCTGCCCTTAATTAAATCATCTTCACCGACGATAATCAAAGTCGGACATTTAATCTCTGATAAGCGCCCAGTAACGTTGAATGCATCGAAAGATTTCATCAACTTCACGAAAGACTCAAAGTTAATGTGTCCGTAATTCTTCGGCATGAGCTCAATCACGGCTTGATTCTTTACTATCCAATCTTCCGAAAAATTAAGGAAAATCGACGTAGCAAACAGTAGCTCAGCATCTTTCCGCTCCGCTGCTATTAACCAGGGATGGGCTTGGGCACGCAAAAGAGGGGTTAGCTCCGAAACACCATCCATCATGATCAAGGACTTGGTCATCTCAGGATAATTGAGTGCGAAGGTCAGACTTACTTCAGATCCATAGGAAATGCCAGCAATATGAGCTTTGTCAATGCCTAAAGCCTTAAGCAATGCTGCCAGATCATCCGCGTGCAATTCCATAGTATAGTCGCCTTCGGGATGATCCGACTGCCACATACCGCGACAATCATAGACCAAAACCCGCATATGCTTCGCCAAATCGCGGACCTGAAAACCCCAGCTTGCCGTGCTCATCATGATGCCATTGTTCAACACAAGCACATCGCCATCTTCTGGACCATGCAGCTCGTAATAAAGGGATATTCCGTTTGCTTCAATTTTTGGCATAACGGTACTTCCTAAGCTTTTGTATAAAGCTGTGGGCTGGCAAACGCTTCAGGGCGGGGTAAATCTTCGGTAACCATCTCTAATTTTAATTGGTCACCTTCAATCTCAAAGATACCGATTGTCTTACTGATAAAACCGAAGGTATGGTAGGTCTGATCGATATCAATTTGGTTCCCTTCCGCAGTCCAGGTTCCACCAGACTCGATGCCCATGGCTTCATAACCAGCTGTAAAGCTGCCATCTTCTTTGAAATCAAACCACAAACCGGGATAGTCCTGGTCAGCGTTTTGAATCCATTTTCCAATTAATGTTTCTTTCATCTTAACCTCAAAAAAATCTCTTGTCCGGCACGATACCCAGACGGTGCGAGTCTTCTCGGATGGAATCTCTGAACGCGGGATGAGCGATCTTGATCAACGCTTCCATGCGATCTCGAACACACAGTCCACGCAATTCCGCACTGCCATATTCAGTGACAATCGTATCCACGTCCTGACTGGGCACAGTGACACCAGAACCGGGAGCTAATGTGGGGACGATAGTTGAAATCGTTCCGTTTTTAGCTGTTGAACGTAGAGCAATTATACCCCGACCACCTTTGGACATAACCGCGCCACGATGTGTATCCAGTTGCCCACCCGTCCCACTAAAATGGCGGGTGCCGATACTTTGGGAACAAACCTGCCCCATAATATCCACCTGAATAGCACTATTGATACTAATCATCTTATCATTTTGGGCAATCACATAGGGGTCGTTGACATAAGAACCCCGCATGATACGCACATCTTTCGACTCACCCATGAAGTCGTACAACTCCTGACTCCCAATGGCAAAAATCGCGACATACAAACCAGGATGTAAGGTTTTACGACTGTTGTCAATCGCACCGGCTTTAATCAATGGCAGATAACCATCCACCAAAAGCTCAGTATGCACACCCAAATGGCGACGGTCAGCTATCTGTTCAGCAATCGCAGTAGGAACGCCACCTATGCCAAGTTGAATTGTGCAACCATCGTCAATATAGCGCGCGATATGTTGCCCAATTTGCACTTCCACTTCGCTGGGTACAACCGGTGGTGTTGCGATCAATGGCGCTGGGTGTTCCACAAAATAATCAACCTTATCCATCGGGATGACGGTATCACCTTCGGTCCATGGCATATTTGGATTAACTTCTAATATAACCATGTCCGCTGCATCAATCATTTCGCGTTCGACCACAACGCCCATTGAAAGCGAAATAAAACCTTCATTGTTGGGCGGAGTACAGGTGCCCATCATGATGTCCAGTTGACCGCCATGACCAGTGAGCTTATCAATCGCTGCGCCATGCAGATTGTTAGGGGTGTACGAAACCCGGCCTTCCGGATGCACTTGTCGGTCAGGCACACCGTAAAACCAGTTTTCGTTGAAGAAGTGCCCTTCCATCTCCGGCTTGACAAAGATATCATACGAGCGCATCGGAAGACAGGTCCAAAGGGTAACATTCTCAAGGCGGTCCTTTTGCCGGGCAAGCTCTTCAAGCAAGCCAACCGGTTCCGAGGCAGCAATACCAATCTGAATGGTCATCCCCGATTTAACTTTTCCGACCGCTTCTTCAAGTGTTAATAGCTTATTCTTATATTCTTGCTGCCAACTCATAACATCACCTTAGGGCATGATAAAAGCTGTAGCTGCCTGGTTGTAACCCACACCAGAGCCACAGAAGACTACGCGCATACCAGATGTGATTTTGCCAAGCTTAACGGCATCGTCAAAGGCAACGGGCAAACATGCCGAGCCCATATAGCCCCATTTATCCATCACATGATGAGCTTTTTCAACAGGCAAACCGAGGTCTTCCATGACTATGCCAATACTCTTGATATTGACCTGGGTAAAGATGATGTGGTCAATATCCTGAATATCAAAGCCACCATTCGCGGCACATTCGCGCACGCGGGCAGGCCAGCCTTCGTGGTTTACCGTTGGCGGAAAAGGCGTTACCAACTTGACTTTTGTACGACCAGCTTCAACGCTCTCAACCGTAGCGGGTTCGTAAGTACCACCGGAGTAAATACCCCAGTGTTTGTGGTAAGAGCCATCAGCTTTAATCGAGGTGGAGATGTAACCAGGCTTGTCTGAGACACCCAACACAGCCGCGCCGGCACCATCACCATAGAAAAAGGCGGTGACGTCATGTTTGACATCCGCTAATCTGTGCATCATATAAGCACCAATTACCAGGACGTATTTCAAATTAGCATTCACTGCCATCATACCCGCAACCTGTGCCAAAGCGGTTGGGAAGGAAGCGCAAGCGCAGCCCACATCCCAGGTTCCAGCATTGACCGCACCGATTTTGTGCTGCACCACAACGGATGTGGCAGGTGTGATGTAATCCGGGCTGTCCGTACCTACAACCACCAGGTCAATTTCTTCGGGTTTAACACCAGCATCAGCCATCGCGGCTTTGGCAGCTTCTGCAGCCAAATCAGAGGTTGCCCAGTCATCCGGGGCATAAAAACGGGTTTTGATACCACTGCTGTTCTCAAATTTGCCCACAACTTCTGCTAATTTCTGTGAATTCTCACCCATCCATTCCGCGAAAATCGCGTTGGTGATTTCATTTTCAGGAATATAACGTCCTGTACCAATTATTGTTGCGTATCTTGTCATTTCATCTCACTTTCGTGTTTGT
>JAAZIH010000191.1 GCA_012800995.1 Chloroflexota bacterium | reverse complement strand
CCCATACCATTAATGAGGATCGTGATGATGAGGTAGATTGCTAATTGGTGAATCAGCGTATACCCAAGCGCGATAATGAGGATTTTGGGGTTCTTGATCCAATAACGGAAACTTTCGCCTATTTTTTTGAAACCGTTCTTTATACGGAATAACACCCGCTTAAAAAAGCTCTCTTTACCCGCAGGTTCTTCACCTTCCGGCAAAACCACACCCGATAAGAAAGGACTATATTTTAGTGTTTCGGGCACTGCACGCCGTTCTTTAATCAACTGCACAAATCCCGGTATTGCCAAAGGCAAAATGAGGGTCATGCCAGTCATGCCCACAATTCGGTCAGCGATAAGCGAGGCAGTCGCCAGCGCGCTGTCTATACCCAGCCTCACCGCGCCAGCCAAACGAAAGACATCCCCGCCAATCGTTGTCGGCATAAAATTAGACGCGAACAAGCCGGCAAAAGTAAGCTTCAAGATTTCTTTTGCTGAGGTTTTTTCTTTCTGAACCGAAAGCAGGGTCTTCCACCTGAAGTAAGTCGCGAAACGCGAAACGAAAACCAGCACCATCACCAAAACCAATCGCCACCAGGCTAACTGGCTGATTGTCTCCCAGGCTTCTTTCCATCCCACTCTCGATAGAAGCCAAACCATAATAGCCAGGGAAATAATCGTGCCTACCCAACGAATGATCTGGCTCAATTTGCTTTTTTCTTTGTTCTGCATAGCCAAAATTATACACGGTATGCGCGATTGGTTATACTTAATCCCGCATCAGAATTACGAATGCAGAAACGGAGATACCATGAACAAGCTTATCCAAATTGACCCCAAAGATTTTGTAACAAAACCGCACTTTCTCTTCGAGCGCCAATGGTTACTGCTCACAGCTGGTGATTTTGCTGAAAACGATTTCAACTGCATGACGATTGGTTGGGGCAGCATTGGTATGATGTGGAACAAACCCTATGTCGCGGTTGTTGTGCGCCCCACACGCTACACATACCAGTTCATGGAGAAATATCCGGATTTCACGCTCACCGCCTTCCCGGATACCTTCAGAAAGGAACTGGCTTACTTAGGCAGCCATTCAGGACGGGACGAAGATAAGCTATCCAATACAAATCTAATTGCCATCAAAGCACAAAAGGTTGCTTCACCGAGCTTCGTCCAGGCAGAACTTAGCATCGAATGTCGCAAGATCTATACTGCGGATTTTGACCCAAGTCGTTTTCTTGACCCGGACATTGAGAAAAACTACCCACAAAAAGACTATCATCGGGTTTACTATGGCGAAATTATCGCAATTTTAGGAACTCATAATTATTTATTGGATGCCTAAGCGCATTAATTGCATTATAATGAAAGCATCACATTTGGAGGATGCTGATGCCTGAGAAAAAAATTCGTGTATTAGTTGCCAAACCCGGCTTGGATGGTCATGACCGTGGCGCAAAAGTCATCGCCCGCGCGCTTAGAGATGACGGTATGGAGGTCATCTACACCGGTTTGCGCCAAACGCCTGAGATGATTGCCGAAGCCGCCCTGCAAGAAGACGTAGACGTCGTTGGTCTTTCAATCCTGAGTGGCGCGCATAACGCCCTTGTTCCTCAAATCATACAGGAACTTAAAGAAAATGGGCAGGATAATATCGTTGTCTTTTTGGGAGGCATAATTCCTGAAGATGATATCGATGGTCTTCTAAAACAAGGTGTGCACAAAGTCTATGGTCCTGGCACCGACACCCGCGAAGTCTGCAAAGATATCCGCGAAGCCGTATCAGCCGAGGCATAAACATGCCCGCTGAGCAAATAAGCGAACTCAGGAAGGGCAACAGGCTTGCCCTTTCTCGCATTTTAAGTCAAATTGAAGCCGGCACAGCCAAAGGTGACCAGGCTTTGGAAGCGCTGTTCCCCTACACCGGACAGGCACATAAAATAGGCATCACTGGCCCACCGGGCTCTGGCAAAAGCACGCTGGTCAACGCCCTGGCGCGCCAGCTCCGCACGCTTGAAAGTCATCCCAAAGTCGCCATTATCGCAGTAGATCCTACCAGCCCTTTTACCGGCGGCGCTATTTTGGGCGACCGTGTGCGCATGCAGGACCTGCAAGGCGATAAAGGCATTTTCATCCGCTCAATGGCATCCCGTGGCGCGCTTGGCGGGCTGGCATCGCAAACTGAAATGCTCAGCCAGGCATTTGACGCAGCTGGCTACGAATATATCATCATCGAAACCGTTGGCGCGGGCCAAAGCGAAGTGGATATCGTCAATCTCGCTCATACAACCATCGTGGTCGACGTGCCCGGCATGGGTGATGACATCCAAAGCATTAAAGCCGGCATTCTCGAAATTGCCGATATTTTAGTCGTCAACAAAGCCGATCACCTGGGCGCAGACCAAAGCGTAAAGCACTTGCAAACCATGATTGCTATGGGCTACCGTGGCTTGCGTTATGCTGGTGGCAAACACCGCCTTTCTGAAACCATGCCCCAAAAACAAGATGAGCCCGAACCCTCCGGTTGGATTCCACCAGTATTAAAGACCATCGCTTTCGATGGTACTGGTGTTGACAAACTTGCTGAAGAAGTCGTTAAACACGGCAAACATCTTAAAGAAACCGGTTTATGGGCAGAAAAAGCCGAGTCCGCAATCACCGAAACCTTGCGCAAACTGATGATAAGCACACTTTACAAACGATGGCGTCAGACTATCCCTGAAGAAGAACTGGAAAACATCGTCAACCAGGTTCTCGAAAGGACTTTACATCCACATCAAGCTATACAGCAATTGCTGTCGTATAATAAAAACACCACACATTAATTTTGGAGTTGTTAAATGGAACGCACCCTAATCAAAGATCTACCTTCAAAAATTGGAGAGACTGTCAAGCTCAAAGGCTGGTTACAGACTTTACGCGATCAAAAAAGCATGCAATTTCTCATTTTGCGTGATAACACTGGTTTAGCCCAGGTTGCCCACTGGAAAAAAGGCAACCCAGAACTGGCTGAAATGATTTCTGGTATTGGCACAGAATCCGCGCTCACCCTGACTGGCAAAGTCGTTGAAAATGAAATTGTCAAATTGGGCGGCATCGAAATTCAGCTCGAAACTCTCACCATCGAGAATAACGCTGAGTTGCCCTTGCCCTTTGAACCTTTCGCTGAAACTCTGCCTGATATGGACTATCGCCAGGATTGGCGCTATCTTGACTTGCGCCGCGAACGCAATCGTCTCATTTTTGAAATCCAAACCACGCTTGAACACGCTATGCGCGAATACTTCGTGGAACATGGTTTCATCGAGATGCACTCGCCAAAAATCATGGGCACTCCCAGCGAAGGTGGCGCGGAAGTCTTCCACATAGATTACTTTGAACGCGATGCTTTTCTGGCGCAATCACCGCAGTTCTTCAAACAAATGGCGCAAGCCGCCGGTTTTGAAAAAGTCTTTGAGATTGGCCCCGTTTTCCGCGCGGACCCCTCCTTTACTTCCCGCCACATGACCGAGTTCACCGGCATTGACTATGAAATTTCCTGGATTGACAGTCATGAAGACGTCATGGCCTTTTGTGAGAACTGGTTGGCACACACTTATAAAGTCGTTAAAGAAAAACACGGCGAACAAATAAAAGATACTTTTGATGTTGAAATCGAAGTTCCCAAAACGCCATTCCCACGCCTGACGATGTCTGAAGCCTATGCCATCCTTAAAGAGATGAATTACAAGCTTCCACCCGAGAAAAAGGGTGATCTCGATCCTGGTGCTGAACGTGCATTAGGCGAGTATGTCAAAGAAAAATACGGCAACGATTTTGTCTTCGTTAAAGACTGGCCTGCTACGGTGCGTGCGTTTTACCATATGCGCCATGCTGACCAACCCCTGTTGACCATGAGCTTTGACCTCATCGGCAAAGGGCTTGAACTTACCACCGGCGCGCAACGTGAGCATCGCTACGAAGTACTCAAAGCCCAGGCTATCGAGAAAGGTCTTGATACCGATCTCCTGCAAGGCTATCTTGACTATTTCCGCTACGGCTGCCCTCCCCATGGTGGGCTTGGCTTAGGCCTCAACCGTCTTTTGATGGTCATGCTCAACCTGCCCAGCATTCGCGACGCAGTTTATCTCTTCCGTGGGCCTAATCGCCTTGAACCATAATTAAACTTTCGGAGTTTATAATGCCAATTTTGTATGGTGAAAACGTCAGATTAAGAGCAACCGAACGAACGGATATCCCGGTTTTTCAACGTTGGATTAACGACCCTGAGGTAACAGAATATCTAAGCAATATCTTTCCCTATAGTCTTGAGGCAGAAACAGCGTGGTACGAATCAATTCTCAAACGTCCTATGGCGGAACACCCGCTCGTTATTGATTTGAGCCTTACACAAGGCAATACTGGCAAACCTGAATGGCTCCCTATCGGTAATTGTGCCTTTATGCACATTACCGATATTCATCGCAGCGCGGAAGTAGGTATATTCCTCGGCGAGAAGGAATACTGGAGCCAGGGTTATGGCACAGAAGCCATGCGTTTGATGTTAAAATTCGGTTTTGAAGACCTTAATTTCTACCGCATTTGGCTTCGTGTTCTTGAAAGCAATCACCGTGCCCGCAAGAGCTATCTCAAGTCGGGCTTTATTGAAGAAGGACGCTTTCGAAAAGCTGAATTTCGACATGGTTTTTACAACGACATCATTCTTATGAGCATCTTGCAGGAAGAATGGTTTGCAAACAAACAAAAGAAAGGGTAGATCAATGAGATCTCAACAGTCAGATTTAGGCATGCGCTACGGTAACATTCGCCTGTTTGCAGGTACAGCATCCATGGATCTTGCCCAGGAAGTCGCCGATTATCTCGGGCTTGAACTTTGCGGGCGAGATGTAATTCAATTCACCAACGAAAACCTGTTTGTAAAACTCCATGCCTCAGTGCGTGGCCAGGACTGTTATATCATTCAAACAACTTCTATGCCGGTACACCGCAACCTGATGGAGCTGCTCATCATGGCACAAACACTTAGACTTGACTCCGCCGGTCGCATCACACTTGTCTTTCCCTATATGTGCTATGGCCGTTCTGACCGTAAAGACCAGCCACGAGTGCCCATTACTGCAAAACTGATTTGCGAAATGATGGAAGTAGCCGGCGCGGATCGCTACATCACCATGGACCTGCATGCCGGACAAATTCAAGGCTTTTTCTCTATTCCCGGTGACGTCCTTTCAGCTTATCACATCATCAAACCCTATCTCGCCGAACGACTGCCCGAGCTCACCAATCCAGTCATCCTTACCGCTGACCTGGGCTTTGCCAAGCACGGACGCCGCTACGCGATGGGTCTCAATATCCCACTCTCCTTCATCGAAAAAAGGCGTATCGATAATCACGACCACACCGAAGCACTCAACCTGATTGGTGATGTAAAACACCGTGATGTCATCCTTATCGACGACGAAGTTGACACCGGTGGCTCAATTTGCGAAGCGGTAGAAACAGCCAAGCTCAATGGCGCGCGTGATGTGTACGTCGCTTTCATTCACCCTGTACTATCTTCCAACGCTGTTCAACGCCTGGTAGCTCTGCCTGTAAAGCAATTCATCACCACCAACACCATTCCACTCAGTGAAAGCCAAAAAGCCGCCTTTGGCGATCGCCTGACGGTTTTAAGTATTGGACCTTTACTCGGTGAAGTTATCAAACGCACCAACCAAAGCACTTCCGTTGGCGCGATGTTTAACGAATAATGCCTGAGCTGCCTGAAGTTGAGACCATCGCGCGTCAATTAGCTAAAGGTGATGAGCAAACGCCCTCGATAATTGGTCAAATCATTGTCTCAAGTTCTGTTTTCTGGGCAAAAACGATTGCGGAACCTGATATAAGCAGTTTTCAGTCGGCGGTAAAAAATCAAACGGTTCTAAACGTTTCAAGGCGCGGCAAGTTTCTTATTATGGAACTTGACCACGCCTTTTTGCTTATCCATTTGCGTATGAGTGGCGATTTGATCATGCGATATGCTGAAACCACCTTGCCATTAAACGTGCCACTCGTAGCCCATGATCATGTCTACTTTCATTTTGCCAATCACTGGCATTTGGCATTTAACGACACGCGCAAGTTTGGCAGGGTCTGGCTGACACCCGATCTAAATCAGGTTTTAGGCAAACTCGGTCCCGAGCCCTTTGACCCTAAACTGACTGGCACCGCTTTTGCTCATAAACTGAGTAAATACAAACGCCAGCTAAAACCCCTCTTGCTTGACCAACATTTTATCGCTGGGCTGGGCAACATCTATACCGACGAAGCCCTTTTTGTAGCCGGCTTGCACCCCAAACGTCTTTCAAACAGCTTGTCCTTTGATGATGCAAATCGCTTGTTGCGCGCCATTCGCAAAGTATTAAGGCTTGGCATTGAGCATAACGGTGCCAGCATCGACTGGGCATACAAAGGCGGGGGATTTCAAAACTACTTCCAGGTCTACCAGCAAACGGGTAATCCTTGCCCACATTGCGGCAAGCCCATCCAACGCACCGTCATTGGGCAACGTGGTACCCACTTTTGTGAGAGGTGTCAGATATAAAGCCTTGATACTCATCTTTCATTTTCTATTTCAGCTAATATTTTATAAGATCAGTGCAAAAAACAGGATTTATCAATAAGGAAAAAAACTATGACGCAAAAAGCAGAATGTGAAATCTTGTTAAATGCTCTTTTACCCTTGGCAGAGAAGCTGCTCAAAAAACATGGAGAGTTTTATCCCATAGGTGCAGTATTGAAATTTGATGATACTGTAGAGATGAACGCTATATATGATGGAAACGAGTTCCCTGATTCAAAAGAAGTCATTAAAGATTT
>JAAZIH010000190.1 GCA_012800995.1 Chloroflexota bacterium | reverse complement strand
GGATAATTGCCAGGACTTCTGGTTTTTTGGTCATGCTGTCCATCCTCCATCAACAATTAGGTTGCTGCCAGTCATATAACTGCTGGCATCTGAACATAAAAAGAGCATTGCCGCGTTCATCTCGTCCAAATGAGCCATCCGACCCAAAAGGGTGCGGCTGCCATAGGCTTCGGAAAATTGAGAGTCATGGTCGTTAAACACACCGCCTGGAGTAAGCGCGTTAACCCGGATATTTTTACCGGCGTAATATGCCGCCAGGTAGCGTGTAAAACCAAGCACACCCGCTTTGGCTACAGAGTAATCCACCGGTTTGTAGCGAATAGTGCCGTCTTCCTGATGATAAAGGCTTTGATCTGGTCCAACCAGACCGTAGATAGAGCAGATGTTTACAATCACGCCCCTGCCTTTTTCCAGCATATAAGGCGCAGCAGCCTGAGTGCTTAAAAACATGCCAGTTAAATTGACATCCAAGGTTTGGCGAAAGGCTTCCAGAGGATAGTTCTCGAAAGCATTATTATTTTGATACTCAATGTTTTCGCGGTCGAACTTCGGATTAATTGCCGCGCAATTGACAAGCACATCCAGACTTCCAAAGCGGGAGTTCGCTGCTTTGGTGGCGGACCTAACAGAGTCAGGGTCTGTTACATCCAATTGCACAGAGTCAGCATTAAAACCTTCGGATTTCAGATATTCCGCTTGTTCCCGAGCGGCTTGACCATCAAGATCCGAGACCATCACATTCGCGCCAGCCTGAGCAAGGGATAAGCTGAATTGTTTTCCCAAAAGGCCCGCGCCACCAGTGATCAGCACGGTTCGTCCGTGCATATCAAATTTATCTAAAACATTTTCTTTCTTCATCGTTAATTTCACGATTCATTCTACCATTCTAAGGGCATTCGCATGCAATCAGTGGCACTTGAGCATTTTACAGCCTCAACAATTTGCTGCGCTCGAATACCATCTTGCAGACTGCAGTAATCCAGCGTTTCGCCACGGCACAGGCTTAGAAAAGCACGCATTTCTTCGAGGAACATCGTGTTACGCTCAAAGTCTTCGGGAGCCAAAAGCCTTTCAGACGGTCGCCCGTCAGCGTAGTGCAGCAGCGCGCTGGACGTGGCATTATCCCACAAGATACGTCCTTTTTCAAAACTGATAGCAAGGGTATGCGAAGGAGGCTTTTGGTAATAATCAAGATGCACACTTGCCATCACGCCACTCGCAAACTTTAGGCTAACATCGGCATGGTCTTCTACGCTTAACTCAAGCGCGCTCAGATGCGCGAGTTGGGCGCTGAGCGAATCCACCTCGCCCAGCAGCCAACGCAGATAGTCAAAGGGATGCGAAAGCGTGTTAACCACCCCACCTCCCAAATCAGCGCGCGCGGCGTAGGTTTGGCGATAGTCTTCCCAGGGATGCCAATCTGGCAGATATTCTCCCCAGTGCGCCCTGGCATAGAGGACTTTGCCCAGAGTCTGATCTTGAATAATACGTTTAATATCTTGCAAAACAGGGTGATAGCGAAAATGAAAGCCAGTCATTGCGCGTTTGCCATGTGCGTCGAGTGTTTCTTGCAATTCATCAAGACCATCCAAGGTATCAGATACCGGTTTCTCGATTAAAAGGTTCGCACCAGCGCGCGCGGCAGGTAACGCTATGTCCATATGCAAAGCGCTTGGATTGGAGATAATTACACCTTCTGGTTTTTGAGCGAGCGCTTCATTTAAATCAGTATAAGTTTCAAAAGATGCCAACTCGGCATCATCCAGAGTGGATTTGCCCGTGCGATATAGAATAATATCCTTTTCGCCTAAGGCGATTAAGTTTCGCAAATGGCGTCTGCCGATAGAGCCCAGTCCAGCAATTAGAATCTTCATCTTATGAGCCCCCGTTGTGGATTTTTTGGTAAAGCCAGTTGGTCACGCGTTCAGCAAGCCCGCGCACTTTGGCGTTGCGCCAAATGCCTCGCGCTTCTTGCGCATGGTGCGTATCGCGTACCGATGCCTGTGTTTGCACGCCATCACGCTTTGCAAGCGCGGCAACTTCGTCATCAATGGCGTTGCCCAAAAGGCGCATGGTTTGCTCATAGGTAGTCAAGCGCAGATAGCCCTTGGCGTCGATGCGGTCATCCATCTCAACCATGCGTCCCATCATCAAATCGCTCCAGCCATCTTCCAACATTTCTTCCAGAGTCTCCAGCAAAACTTTTTTAGGAAGCATTACCTGAAAATGATGCGCTGAGACCCAGGCTTTTAAGCCATTTTGCTCAACCACAATGTCTTCAAGCTCCGCGATTTCGCTTTGATAGCGCTCTTCGCTGCGACCGGAATTGTCCATATATTCTTCTTCCCACTTGCGTGGGATAAGCTGACCACGCTCAACAGCATGGGGTTGGCGTGCTTCCAGCTCTTTAGCCCAGGCAAGCGTGGCATCACTGCTCATGTTGACGCGTTGTTTGATATAAAAGCCGGTTACCGCGCCAACATTGGGGAAGACATCCAGCAGTGCCAGATGGGCTGGCAACCAGCCCGGCATGTGGTAGACATCATCATCAGTGTAGGCAATGACCTCGCCCATCGCAAGCTGCCCAATGCGCCACAGGGCGTTGAGCTTGCCAATGTTATGTTGGGAAAGAACCAGAGTGTCAATCTGCCCTTCGGCTTGAAGTTCTTTGAGATAAGCGACCAATTCGGGACAAGAGCCATTGTCATAAACCAATAGCTCATAAACACCTTCGGTATTTTTGAGGATGCTTTGCAAAGTTAGTTTGGTAACGTCCAAACGATGTTGGAAATATCCGGTAAGGTTAGGAACATGGGTAAGGACCGCCACAGTTACACGGGGTGGTTCAAAGTCCAGTGTTTTTCCACGGGATGGGTTTATGCCAAATCGGGGCATTAGCGGCCTCCCTCGTTTTGTTTTTCGCGCAAGGCTTTCTCTTGCATTTCCATGGCTGCGTCCATTTCCTTTTGGCGCTCAAGTTCACGTTTGGCTTGCTCGGGGTTTAAGAACTTGAACAATGCCTGACTGGCACCATAAAAGCCTAAGTTGAGCAAAGGCCAATGGATAAGTTCACGTTTTAAGCGCGCCCGACTGTGTGGCATAGGCAAGAGCTTGCCATTTTCCAAACGTTTGACGCAGTCGTCCAAGTCGAAAATTGTACGCCGACCGCCAGCAAGCCGAATGTTAACCCCTGTTTCAGGTTGGCGATAATGGGTTTGCCCTCCTGGCAGGTGGCTGTAATCATGATTTTGATGAATGATGTTGATGTCCGTGCTACAGTCGACCGCGGTCCATTTCTCGCGACGTGCCTTGTAAATCATCCAGTTATCCCAGCCTGCTCTGCCAACGCGGAAGTCGGGTATCTCCTGAAAGCAAGCCCGCGGGAAAACAAAGTAATCACTTCCCGCGCGGGCGTGGCGTTTGCCTTCAGTTTGAGCTTTTTTCAGTAGCTCTGCTTGCCAGCCTGGCTCAAAAGCTAATTCCTCGGTAATGTCTAAATCATAACGCTGACCAACCAGCAGGAATTTGGACAGCTGGGTGCCCACTTTCTTTAGCGCTTCAAGAAAATCAGGAAAAAGGATAATATCCGTGTTGACATAAGCCAAAAAAGGACTGTCGTTTTCAGCTCTGCCAATATCAAAGATCGAGCTAATCAGCGGTGTACCCAGCTCATTCACGCGCACATCAGGGCGGTGAATCAAGCCAAATTCCCGGGCTATCTCTGGCATGCCATATTCATCGCCGATGAACACAACTTCAACCTCATCACCCAGCGCTTTCCATGACTTCAAAGCGTTGCGCTGAATGGTGATGACGTGGGAATCCTGAAAAGGCTTTGGCGTTGTGAAAAGGGTCAAAAGGGCCATAGGCTACGCTCCCAACCAGCTATCTTTGGGTCGCAAGCGGGTGATGACCTTGCGCCAGAGCATTGACAAATTGCGTTTCAAGGGCACACAACATTCGTGGCGTGCTGGGGTGGGCTCATTTTCGGTGATAATCGGGCGTGCCAAAGCGCCAATATACAAATCAAGCGTTTTTGAACGCGGATGACCATGCTTGCGAAAAGCCTTCACCTCATAACCCGCCAGACGCAAGATTTCCTTGAGACTGTGTGGCGTGAAACAACTCAGGTGGGCGAGTTCATACGAATCATGGGCGTAGAAATTGGGGACTTCAATTAAAAGCGCGCCATTGCTTGTTAACAGCTCCTGACGAATCTCGCGCAAGGTTGCAAGTGGGTCGGGCAGATGTTCCAAGACATGCATCATGGTTACCAGATCAAAACCTTCTCGATTGGTTTCGCGCAGACTCTCCAGGGAACTGAACATTTGAATATCCCGTTTTTCTGCTGTGGCGCGGTAAGCATTACCCGGCTCCACGCCGGTGACTTCAGCGCCAAATTCCTCACGAAAGGTTTCCAGCAAGAGCCCGGTTGAAGCGCCTATGTCCAGGACATTTTTAGGCGCGAAGTGATTCGCGCGTAAAAACTTCGCCTGATCCAGAGCGCGCAGGGTTTGTTGGCGCAAGTCTTTGGCAGTTGGTTCCTCGCTGTCCTGATATAAAGTGCGGTAGTTTTCTTCATAAAAAGCTTCGTCTTTGGCAATGGTTTCAGCCTCGTTTTGGTACACAAAACCACAATTTTGACACAGATAATAACTAACAGGATGCCCAAAGCTTTCAATGGTTTTGTAACATTTGCTCTTCTCACTGCCACATAACAGGCATTTCGGGTTCGGAATAGATGTCATAACAATAATCTCTAATCATTTCTAAGGTATTTCTTTTTGATTTACGGCACGATGGTCCGTGTCCAAATAGGATTTATGCTGTATTTCTTTGAGCGAAGCTTGCCATTCAGGATGTATAGCGTTGGCTTCAAGCAGCTCATCAAGCCCAAAGGTCTCATTGTCGCCAAAGTAAACGTAAACTTTTTCAGCCAGCGCGTAATCCGCAGGCGTATCCACGGTGAAACGTAAGTGACCAATCTCGCGCGCGTCATCCACCACGCAGATTTTGGCTCTCCCCGGCGTTTCATAAAGCCACGGCATGACATGTTCGCGCTCAAAGCTCAGTTCAGCATTTTTCCAGGCACGCTCCAAGGCTTCGAAACTGCAAACCTCTGTGTCCATCCCAATCGGTGTCGTACGTTCGAATGGCGGAGGCAGACG
>JAAZIH010000189.1 GCA_012800995.1 Chloroflexota bacterium | reverse complement strand
TATCCGCGATTCCGCTGATATCCTGAAGCATCGCATGCTGTTTAAAAGCGTTGGCACGGTGCAACATGTGGGGAATGGCGTGGCAACGCTGAGCGGTTTGCCGCTTGTGCATTTGGAAGAGCTGGTTGTTTTTCCGAATGGCACGCGTGGAATGGTACTGAACCTTGATAGAAACCATGTTGATGTGATGTTGCTTGGTGATGACATGGGTATTCGCGGTGGAGACCTGACCCAAGCCACCGGGCGACGGTTGAGCGTGCCCGTAGGGCTGGGCTTTTTGGGACGAGTGGTGAACGCGCTGGGTGAAGCGATTGACGAACAGCGCGCAGTCATCCCCTCTGAATATCGCTTTGTGGAGCGCATCGCGCCGGGTGTGATTGAACGCGCGCCAGTGGATACGCCACTTTACACGGGCACAAAGATTATTGACGCGCTTTTACCGCTTGGGCGCGGACAGCGTGAGCTGATTATCGGTGATCGCCAGGTTGGCAAGACGACCCTCGCGCTGGATGCCATTTTGACCCAGCGGGGCACGGATGTAAAGTGTATCTACGTGTCGATTGGTCAGAAGAAAACATCTGTTTTGAGTGCCGTTAAGACGCTTCGCGATGGTGGCGTGATGGGCCAAACCACGGTGATTGTTTCCAGTCCGGATGACCCACCCGCCTTGCGCTATCTGGCACCCTATACCGGGGTGACCTTGGCAGAGTTTTATTTGGATCAGGGCATGGACGTTTTGATTGTCTACGATGACCTTTCCAAACATGCTGATACCTATCGCGAACTGAGCCTCCTCTTGCGCCGACCGCCCGGGCGCGAAGCTTATCCGGGTGATATCTTCTATTTGCACTCCCGTTTGCTTGAACGTGCCTGCAGGCTCAGCGATGAAAATGGCGGTGGCAGCATTACGGCTTTGCCCATCGTGACCACGCAACGGGGCAATATTTCTTCGTATATCGTTACCAACCTGATTTCGATTACGGATGGCCAAATTGTGCTCAACACGAACGATTTCAACAAAGGCGATAAGCCGGCAATTGATATCGGCATGTCCGTATCGCGTGTGGGTTCTGCCGCGCAGGAAAGCGCCATGAAAGATGTCGTCAAAGCGCTCAAGCTTGAATTGGCGCAATATGAAGAAGTGGCGCGGTTCTCGCGCTTTGGCACGGAAGTAAGCGAGTCGACCCAAAAGCAAATCGAACGCGGAGACCGCTTGATGGCTCTTTTAAGGCAGGGACCGAACCAGCCAGTTCGGTTTACTGATCAGGTGCTGCTCTTTTACTGTCTCACGAATGGTTATCTTGATGCCATTGCGCCAGTTGATATCCCACAATTTTCCGACGCGCTTTTGCACCATCTGCGTATGCATGCGCCACAGGCGGTTGATATTATTCGTTATCAGCGACTTTTAAATGACGAAGCCAAGGCGCAAATCGACGAGGTGATATATGGTTTCGACCAGGCCTGGTTGAAGAAAAGGAGTAAAACACGATGAAAATGGTGATGACGATTGTTCCCAAAAAGTTTGCTGAAGAAACTTTGAACGCCATTATTGAGGCGGGTTTTACGGCAACTTTTTATGAGACCCGGGGTGGTATGTTGCGTCAGAGCCAAACCACCATGTTTAGTGCTGTGCGCGAAAAAGATCTGGTAAAACTGTTGCGGGCTATCGCGCCCATTGGCTCAGATGAAAACATACTCCATCGGGGTTTCGGACTTGAGAAACAAATGATTTTTTATAATGGCACAGTGGTCTTTATTTGGTCGCTTGAAGACTTTCCCGATTTATCGGAACCTGAAACTGAATAATGAGTACTCTTGATCGTGCCGAAGCCAGGCTCGAGAACCTGGAAGCTATTGAACCTTTGTTAGGTTCTTTGCGCGTGCTGTCTTTGAGCACGATGCAAATGGCGTTAAATCGGCAACAATCACTAAAAGAATACAAGGCGCGATTTTTGGAAAT
>JAAZIH010000032.1 GCA_012800995.1 Chloroflexota bacterium | reverse complement strand
GGGATCACTTCCAAGCGATGAACCAAACCTAATGGAAGAGCCAATTCCGGTAGAAGAGCCTGAACCAACTGAAATCCCCCGACCAATATATATCGCCTCAGGTCAAGCCATTACATTAGAAAATGCGGGTCAATTGCAGGAAATCGCGCAACTGGGCGCAGGCCATGTAATCAGTATTTCCTATTCCCCTGATGGCAATTACGTGGCCATAGCGACATATACTGGTTTTGATATTTATAATGTCCAGTCCGGTGAATTTTATAAAGAAAAACTTAAATTTAACGAAAAGATAAATGATGTCGTTTTCTTGCATGATGGAAGTCTTCTGATAGGTACTGATTTTGGCATTGATCATTATAGCGCGGATGATTTTAACTACGTGCGAACTTATAGTACAGATCGCATAGCTTACGCCTTCAGTTTGTCCGCCGATGGGAAAACATTGCTTTCATTAAATTATTTTGGCTTTATGGTGTACAAGATCGATGGGGATACATTAAAAGAATCCCATGAAATTATTCTTGATGAATACGCTCGTACTTTCGATATTTCTTCTGATGGCACAAAAGTGGCTACTGCAAATTATGACAATGAATTGAAGATTTGGGAAGTTGAAAGCGGACGTTTGTTGCATGAAATTGATGTGGATTCAGAAAGCGTCTTTCAAATTTCATGGTCACCTAATAGCAACGTATTCGCGACCGCAGGTATTTATAAAACCGTGATTCTCTGGAATGCCGATGGGACACAAAACGAAGTTTTGGACACTTCTGAGGATTTTGTTGACGCAGTGAAGTTCAGTCCTGATGGCAAGCGTTTGATTACTGGCTGTGGAAACTATGAGGTGCAAATTTGGGATGTCGCCAGCGCGAGTCTTGAGAAAACACTGAAAGGTAGCGAAAACGTATTTTATAAATTTGACTTTGATGCAAGTGGAAAAAAACTCATCGCTTTAAATGCATTCAGTACTGTCCTTCATTGGGATATTGATTCCGATTCTATCGGTGAACAAATTAGTGTATACACTGAGAATTTTCGGTCAGCGGCCATATCGCCTTCGGGCGACAGAATTTTTTATCTTGACAGCAATGGCTTTTCTTCAATGAGCAACTCAAAGGGTGATGTGTTATGGTCTGCTTTATACAAATACCCTGACCAAATGCTGGCACCGGTTTTCAGTGCTGACGGCTCTATGTTAATTGCGGGAACTTATGCGGGGGAAGTCAATGTTCTTGATGTTGAAAGTGGAGAGGTATTGAGTCATTTTAAAGCTCACAATAACTATATCAGAAAACTGGCCATCTCTCCTGATGGAAAAACAATTGCCACTGCCAGTGATGACAAAACAGTCAAACTCTGGAGTTTCGACACCCACGAATTACTCGCAACCTTAAGCGGACATAAATCTGTGTTGCGTGAGGTCGCTTTCTCGCCGGATGGCGCTTATCTCGCCTCTGCGAGTGATAACGATCCGATTATCATTTGGGATCTCCAGACAGGCACGCAGCTTTACAAACTGGACGGTCATGAAAGTTATGTGAGTGCTATAGCTTTCTCTCCGGATGGCAATCTGTTGGCTAGCGTGGCATCAGATAATAATGTAATTATTTGGGATCCGAAAACCGGATCGCAGCTGAAAAAAATCGAGCGCTCTTACAATTGGGCTACTGATATTGCATTTTCCACAGATAGTAAGTCTATCTTTGTGCCAGGATCATATAGCATTGAACAATACTCAATAGAGAACGGGAACTTATTTGCTGACATTGGTGATGTTACGGATAATGTTGATTCTGTTTTTATTAGTGCGGATGGAAGAACAATGATTAGTTGTGGTACTGATGGTGTTGTTCGTGTTTTTCGTGTGCCTTAGAGCTGAAACGCGATGGCTAAAAAGCGATTTATTTTAGCCTTGAAAATCAACCTATAAGAAATAAATTTGGTAAAATAAATAGACAGATATCTATCAACATTACAATTTCATTATTGCGGAGGTAAGAGATGATTTGTCCGAATTGTCAAACAAGCAACCGCGCTGAGAGTAAGTTCTGCAAGAGCTGTGGAGCTTCTCTTAGCCAAATATCTTCCCCTGAAATGTCCCCAGTGCAGCCAGGAAAACAGTCTTTCCAGGCTCAACAAAGGCCTGTTGAAATGCACAAACCAGAACCACGTTTTCAAGAGGGTACTCCGATTACTTATCGGGCAAATGTTCCCCCAGCTGGAGTGCCTCAGACCTTGCCGCCGACTGGTTCATCAGAAAGGACTGCCATGCCACCACCCCGGCCTATGAGTCCACCAGTCGGTCAATACCCTCCCCAACCGGCTCAATATCCACCACCACAAACGTATTACACTGCTCCTCAAGGCCGTTCGCCTCAATCACAGCCTTATTATCAACAGCAGCAACAGTATGCTTATCCACCCCAAACACCGCCAATAAAACCACCGATAAAATCAGCTAACAAAAAACCGTTAATTGTTTTTAGTGTTTTGCTGGCATTATTTCTTATTGTTTTAGTACTAACTCTAACCGTCTTCCGCCCATTGATTACCAAGGGTCCCAGGAAGGCTGATGGGCTTGAACCGACGCCAATGGAGTCGGGACTTGTTATAACAAATCCTGAAGACACAGAACCTGAACAAGTTCCACCTCCAAACGATGAGCTTATTCCAATGGGAGAATCAATCCCGGCAGAAGGGTCTATCCCAATAGAAGAGCCAAAGCCTGTTATTATCCCCGCCGGACAAGCCATCACGACGGAAAATGCTGAGCAATTACAGGAAATTGCACAGCTGAGTCCAGGAACAATAAGAAAGATTGCCTTTTCCCCTGATGGCAGATATGTGGCTATTGCGAAATATACAGGCCTTGACATATATGACATTCAGGTCAAAGGGATTTATAAAAAATTAAATGTTGACGAAAAGGTTAATGATGTCGTTTTCTTGTCTGATGGAAGTCTTCTGGCGGGTACTGATGCAGGAATTGATCACTATAGCGCGAATGATTTCAACTACTTGCGAACTTATGGTACAGATCGTGTAGCTCGCGGCTTTGGCTTATCCGCCGATGGAAAAACATTAGTTTCAATTGGTACTCTGGGTTCTTTTATATATAAGATTGATGGGGCTAAGTTAGAAGAATCTCATGAAATTCTTCCCAGCGAATTTTTATTTACTTTCGAAGTGTCTTCTGATGGAAAAAAAGTTGCTACCGGAAACTATAAAGGTGAATTGAAGATTTGGGAAGTTGAAAGCGGACTCTTGCTGCAAGAAATCAATGCTCATTCAGACGGTATCAATGCAATTGCCTGGTCGCCTGATGGCAGCATATTTGCGACCGCGAGTCTGGATCAGACTGTGGTTATCTGGAATGCTGATGGGACAAAAAATAAAACCCTGAACACTTTTGAGTCGTCCTACATTTCCGCTGTGAAATTTAGCTCTGATAGCAAGCGTTTGATTATTTGCAGTGCGAGATCTGAGGTTCAAATTTGGAATATTGCCAGTGGGAGTGTCGAAAAAACACTGGAAGGTGGCAAGAGATTATTTTCTGACTTTGCCTTAGACGCGAGTGGGAAAAAACTTATTGGTCAGAATGGAGACGGTACTGTCGTATACTGGGATATGGATTCCGATTCTTATGGCGAACAAGTTTGCCAGTATGTTGCCTTTGTTGAAAGTGCAGCCGTCTCCCCTTTGGGAGACAAATTTTTCTATTTTGACACCAACGGTTTTTATTCAATGAGCAATCCAGAGGGTGTTGTGTTATGGTCTGGTATCTTAGAAAATGATGACCAAATGCTGGCACCCGCTTTCTCCATTGATGGCTCTATGTTAATTGCGGGTACATATGGAGGGGTTGTTTATTTTCTTGACGCCGAAAATGGAGAGGAATTGAGCCGTTTTGAAGCTCATGATAGCTCTATCAAGAAACTGGCTATCTCTCCTGATGGAAGCACAATTGCTACTGCCAGTGCCGATAAAACTATCAAGCTCTGGAGTTTTGACACCCACGAATTAATCGCTACCTTAACCGGGCATAATGCTGCTGTGAGCGCGCTTGCTTTTTCGCCGGATGGCACTTACCTGGCTTCTGCAGGTGATGAAACAGTAGTCATCATGTGGGATCCAAAGACAGCCAAGCAGCTGTATAAACTGGAAGGTCACGAAAATAAAGTGTTTGCTTTGGCTTTCTCTCCGGACAGCAATTTTCTGGTCAGCGCGGGATCTTTAAAAATGGTCATTATTTGGGATCCAAAAACCGGATCACAACTGCGCAAAATCACAACGAACTACCTTGTTATCCGTGATATTGCATTTTCCACAGACAGCAGATCAATCTTTTTGCCTGGTGCACTTAGCATTGAACAATACTCAATAGAAGGCGGAAGACTGATTACTGGCTTCGGTGATTTCTCTAACGCTCCGCTAAGTATTTGGATTAGTGTGGATGGAAAAACAATGCTCAGTTCTGGTTACGATGGCGTTGTTCGTGTTTTTCGCGTGCCTTAAAGCAGAAACGCGATTAACAATTTGATAGCTGAATAAACTGTCTATTGGTCTGAGTAACTCTGGGCGCCTGCCAGGGCTAAGGCCTGGCAAAGAATTGTTTGGTAGACCCGATTCAGATAATGATGGCATGCTTGCGGGAGGTTGAAATTGAGGCATCAAGCGTGCGATCGTGAATTGTTTCACATGCGCAAGGGACCTCATGAAGTTCATCGGCATGATTCATCATCGTTTTTGTTTACTTGTTCAAGTCCCTGTAGCTGATTTAAATTCATGGCGCGGAATAACGCCGTGATTCTCTCCCATAAATGTGTAATGACTTTTTTACTGAAACCCTCCCGGCTTTTTTAGTACAATAGGCATGATTAATAATACTGTATAAAAACTCTGTTTGGAGGTAATGATGATCTGTCCAAATTGCAATACAAATAACGAACCTGATAGTAAGTTCTGTATGATTTGTGGAAGCAAATTAGAAGAAAGCGTTCCTGTCCAGCCTTTTGCTGACGAAAGTTCTGGCAGGCAAACGGAACCGTCGCAAGAATTCCCTGCGCAAAGTGTTGCCCCTGAGGATTTTGAAGTGGCGTACATTCCGACATCGCCTGAACCTGTGCTTTATTCTCCCCCACCTGCAGACCCACCACAAGGCGAGCTCTCCCAGGCAGCCTCACCTCAGACAATGCCACCTGCAGCACAGCTGCCGTTAGGTGAATTTGTTACTTACGTACCACCAAGAGAAGGTGAGTTTGTGAGCGTTCCCAGCCCAGCCGCTTTTGATACCGGACAAACGGTCCCACCAGGCTTTCAACAAGCACCGATACCACCAACTTATCAGGCACCATCCCCAGTTTATCAGCCCCAACCATACCCAGCCTACCAGGCACCGCCAAAAAAGAAAAAAACTGCCCTGTGGATCGCCTTAGGCGTATTGGGAGGCTTGCTGGTTCTCTGTTTGGTTCTATACTTTGCGTTTTTGCGACCTTATATCAAAGGCGCTCTTTCGGGCGGAGATATGATTACAGCAGAAAACCTTCAAAAAACTGAACAAATTAAGCGCATTGGCGAGGGAAAGGGCATGAGCGCAAGTTATTCCCCTGATGCCAGATATTTTGCGGTAGCTACGACCATCGGTATTGATGTTTTTGATGCGAATACCAGAGAAAAAGAGCAGCATTTGTTGGATGATCAGGTTGTTTTTGATGTCGCTTTTGCCCCTAACGACGAACTTTTGGCATCTACGTATGATGGTATTTATCATTATGCCGCGGATAGTTTCAAGCTTATCTCCATGATTGAGCAGAATGACCTGACTTACAAAATGTCCCTCTCAAACGATGGAAATGTATTAGCCACAGACAATTACGATGTTGTCACCATTTACAAGAAAAGTGGACAAAGTTACGCATACTCGCGAGAGATTATCAATGGTGAAGATTACTATTCAATGGGTATTTCGCCGGATGGCACGAAACTCGCCACAGGAAACAGTGAGGGCGTGCTTAAAATTTGGGATATCAACACCGGCGGACTTTTGGATTCAATAGCCGCGCATGCAGATTTTATCAATCAATTGGCATGGTCACCTGACTCAAGTTTGATTGCTACGGCAAGTGACGATGGTAGTGTGGCAATTCATTATATCGCTACACGTGAGGAGATTTTT
>JAAZIH010000188.1 GCA_012800995.1 Chloroflexota bacterium | reverse complement strand
CCTCTTTCTCGGCTAAAGTATTACATTTTTGAAATAATAATTTCGTGGCACTATCTTGAAAAAAGATTTGGATATGATTTAAACAGTCAGCCTGATAAGGTTTTTGATTATAAATTTATTAAACCAAGAGATCTGTGAAATAAAAAGAAGCTGCTATTTAAGACAGCCTCCTTTTATTAAAAGGTAAATGCTAAATTTTGTGTGTTTCTATAACTTGCTTTACAGTTTATTCAGCGCTTGGCTGAGTTTCTTCAGCAGCTTTTTCAACGGGGTGAACCAATTCATCAACTTTGCTCTTGACTTGTTGACCGAAATCGGCAGCTTTTTCCTTGGTGGTTTCAGCGAATTGTTCGTACTTGGCAACCGCGTCTTTATAGGCGATTTCAGCTTTGCGTTTGGTTTCTTCGTAGCTTTCTGCACCTTTTTCTTTGAGTTCAATCGCGCGGTCTTTGATAAGCTGGCGGGTTTCTTCACCAGTTTGGGGTGCCATCAGTAAGGATGCAACAGCACCGGCTAACGCGCCAATGGTGAAGCCCATGATGAAAGTTCCAAAATCATTTTTGTCAGACATTTTTTGCTCCTATCTTTTAATCTTTAAAAAGTTTGAATAATTGACCAACTTTTTTCAGGCTGGCCAAGGACTCGTTGAGTTTGATAACCGGTTCAGCGAGATTGTCACTAATAAACCGGACAGTTCCCTTTAGGGTGTTTACAGTCTCAGCGCCGCTATCAAGCATGGGTTTGATATCATTCTTAAGAATATTGATGAGGTTTGAGACCTGCAATATAAGAATGATTAGGGAAGTGCCAATAACGACTAACATGAGTGCCATGAGGATGATGAAGATATCGCGCACGGTGGCAACAGATCTCGGATTTTGCTTCGCCAAGATAATTGAGCCAGCAACGATAATGGCGAAGAGCAATGCGAGAGCAACAAGAGCGATGGTGACACCTTTGCTGCTTTTCTCATCCTTTTGTGACTCATCAATAGATGAAGCGTCATTTATAGCGGACTCTTCTAATGTTTCAATTTCTTCTTTTGTTGTTTCTTTTTGATTCATAATGTTTACCTAAAAAATTATAACACTGAAGGAAGAAAAAACGCAATTTTTGTGCAGCAAATTTTAGTTGATGTGCATTATTATTATTTTTTTTTAGCTGTGAACTATGAAACCTGGATATGTTCTCGACAAAACAGAAATCCTGAATAAAAAATGTTTTAGTAAAGAGCTAAGAAGATAACGTTTAGAGTTCGTCGATTTGAACTTCTGTTTCAAGGACGTGGTAAAGTTTTTCTTTTGCTTGAAGGGTAATGTCTGAAAACAGACCGTCTTGTTCGGTGCTAATCATTTCTTGCTTAACGAGTTCAAGTATCGCAAGAAAAAGCACAATGGAATCAATTCGACTGGGCTGGTCTCCCAATAAACTGAAGAAACGGACTTGCGAATCCTGACGTAAGACACGCATAATGTCATGCACTTTTTTACGCAGGGTGAGACGGGGGATGCTAATGAGCGCGCCTTCCTGTAAACTTTGCTCTTGGACGGCGATTTGTTCAAGCGCTGTGATTAGGTCAGACAGTTCTACTTCTGATAGGTCCAACTGGACATTTACTGGGTATGAACGAGCGACATGCAAGTAGCCTCGTAGTCCCTGGTCGACGCGCTCGGAGAGCCATTGACTGGCTTTTTTGATTTCACGGTAAACGATAAGTTGTCTGGCCAAAGTTTCGCCGATGTCTTCTTCGTCTTCCATGCGACTGGGTGGGCGGGGGAGCAAGGCTTCGGACTTGATTTGCACTAATTTGCTGGCGATAACGAGAAATTCTGAGCTAAAATCAGGATTAATATCTTTATGCAAGTTGACATAATTGAGGAATTGATCGGTTACTTTTGCCAAAGCGAGTTTGGTAATGTCCAGTTCAGCCTTTTGAATAAGGTCCAATAGGAGATCAAGGGGACCTGAATAGAGTTCTGTTTCAACTTCGTAATCGTCTGAAGCGCGATGCCATAATTTACTCATGAGCCTTATTATAGCTTGAAATGACGGAATGGCGACTATCACTTGGTATAATTCAAATTAGATATGACCCGTTATTCATGTTTATCCTGTGGTGAAAATTATCCTGTGAGTGGACTGCCTCACCTATGTAAGTGTGGGGGTCTCTTCAGCATGCAGGATTTAAGCTACATGCCTGAGCGCTATGCCAACTCAACATCCTTTGGTATGTGGCGGTACATGGACGCTTTTGGTTTGGATGCCCATGCTTTACCTTTTTGGTTAGGAGAAGGACAGACACCGCTGGTTCCTGTTGAGATAGGAACCAAAACGTTTTATTTTAAGTGTGAGCACTTGAACCCGAGCGGATCGTTTAAAGACAGGCAGAGCGCGGTTTTGATGAGTTTGCTACGTGCCAGAAACATTGATGAGGTCTTGGAGGATTCTTCAGGAAACGCTGGCGCATCTTTGGCTCAATATGCCGCGGCTGCCAAAGTGAAGAGCCACATATTTATCCCAAGCAGCAGTTCAGGCCCTAAACGACAACAAATCAAATATAGTGGCGCAAATGTCGTTTTGGTAGATGGTCCGCGCGCTAATGCGAGCAGTGCTGTATTGGAAATGCATAAAGAATCTGGTATTTCCTACGCAAGTCACGCTTTTTTGCCCTTTGGTTTGGCAGCTTATGCCACGATTGCTTTTGAAATCTTTGAATCGCTTGGTCGAATGCCAGGCTTAGTGTTTTCGCCTATTGGGCATGGATCGCTGTTTTTAGGACTTTTACGCGGTTTTGAGGCCATCGAGGCGTATACCGGTGAAGAAAGACCAGGAATGATTGGGGTTCAAGCGGAAAATTGTGCCCCAGTTTATTATGCTTGGCATGGTTTACCTAAATGTGCAATTGAGGCGACGATCGCTGAGGGTGCCGCGGTGAGTAAGCCAGTACGGGCTAAGGAAATAAGAGAGAGCTTAAAACCAAAAAAAGATACGCTTATAGCTGTAAAAGAGCACGATATTGCGCGTAGCCATAAATCATTGACTGAACATGGCATTTTCGTTGAACCAACGGCGGCAATGGTTTGGGCAGCATCTGAGGAGTTATTGCGGGATAAAACGAAAGATGTTCAAGATTGGGTCTTTATTTTAAGTGGAAATGGGCTAAAATCAATAGATAAAGAATAGATTTGTCGAATCGTTTGCTGTTAAGGAATTGACATTGAACGATTCTGCATATCAGGAGAGGAGTAAAATGATTAATCTGATTGCAGAGCTAAACCTTATATCGCATTTGCCGGAACCATTTAAAAACATAGACTTGCTCCGAAAAGCCATGTGTCATCGATCATATCTAAATGAAAACGAAGATATGAAAGAAGATAATGAACGCCTTGAGTTTTTAGGTGATTCCATTTTAGGTTTTTTAGTTGCTGAGTGGCTATATAAGGAATTCCCACAAAAGCCAGAAGGATTTTTAACCAAGGCAAGGGCTTTAATAGTACGCACACAAAATTTGGCTAAATATGCACGAAGTATTGATATTGGGCCAGCTCTGTTGCTTTCAAAAGGCGAAGAACTCACTGGTGCCCGTGAACGTGATGCTGTGCTTTGTGATGCTTTTGAAGCCTTGATTGCAGCCATATATATAGACCAAGGGATGGAGGCGGTAAGGAATCTTGTTGAACCACTGCTTAAAAGTGAGGAAGATACGATAATGGATCGTTTTGATCTTGAACCAAAAAGCCGGTTACAGGAATGGGCGCAAGCCATAGGACATAAGTCACCGGTTTATGTATTATTAGCTGAAACCGGGCCAGATCATGATCGTGTTTTTTCGATACAGGCTGTAGTGGATGAGCGTCCATTGGGCATAGGAAAAGGAAAAACAAAACAAGCAGCTGAAAAAAAAGCGGCTGAAAATAGCTTGAAAATTTTAGGAATTAATTGATGATAAAACTGTCAAAACTTAAGATGCAAGGGTATAAAACTTTTGCGAAAGAAACAGAAATGGCTTTTCCAGCCAGCATCACAGCGATTGTAGGGCCAAACGGATCAGGTAAATCGAATGTTGCGGATGCTATCCGCTGGGTATTGGGCGAACAAAGTTTTTCGCTTCTGAGAGCAAAACGCACCGAAGATATGATTTATTCTGGTTCAGATAGCCGCGCAAGAGCTGGGATGGCGGAAGTGTCAATCCATTTTGATAACCAGAATGGGTGGTTGCCAATTGACTATGCTGAGGTTGTGCTTACCAGGCGTGCCTACCGTGATGGACAAAATGATTACTTGATCAATAATCAACGTGTTCGCCTAAAAGACTTTGGTGAACTATTGGCAAAGACAGGTCTGAGCGATCGTACCTACACGATTATTGGTCAGGGTTTAGTGGATGTAGCGCTTTCTATTCGTCCAGACGAAAGACGAAAATTGTTTGAGGAAGCTGCTGGGATAGGTTTATATCGTTCCCGAAAAGAGGAAGCCTTACGACGATTGGAAACAACGAACCGCAATCTTGATCGCGCGATGGATATTAGTGATGAAATCCGTCCGCGCCTGCGCAATCTTGAAAAGCAAGCTCAGCGCGTGAGCGAATATAAATTTGTAAAAGAGAGCTTGCGCGCGAATCTTTTGGAGTGGTATGGTTATCACTGGGCGAAAGTGAAGCAGGAAGTTGACACGCTGAGCCTTGAACTGCAGAAAGCAAATGAATCACGAGATATCGGTCAAAAACAAATTACAGATGAAAAACAGATTTTATCGGGTGTGAAATCTCAAATTGATACGACACGCAACGAAATTCACAAGTTGCAAGATCAAATGCGAGGCTTTCTGGAATCGCAACAACAACACAATCAAAACATTGCCATCCTGGAGAACCAAAAGCAAAGCGCTTTGGCGATAATTGCACAGTTAGATCTGGATTTAGCTGCTTTAGAAGAAACCGTTAAAGGTGGCGAACGCAGTTTTTCCACTGCCCAGGCAGAAGCGGAGCGTTTAAAACAAGAACTTGAAACGATTGCACACGACTATCAGGATGCGAAAAAAACGCTTTCAAACGCACGAAACTATCAGCAAAAATTAATTTCTGAACGAAAACAGCTTCAAGAACAGCTTCTGGAAACCGAAAAGAAAGGTATTCAACTAAACTCACACCACAGTGAATTAAAGGAAAGATTGATTACCAATCATGCTGAACTAAAACAAAGCGAAAAGATGATTAACGATTTAGGGGAGACACAAAAGGAACTTCATAGTCAAAAAGCGCAACTCGAAAAAGAGCGTGTGAATAAACAATCAAATCTCGAAAACGTTGAAAAAGAACTTGAACAACTTGAGCGCGAATTAATATCATTACAACAGGACTTGAAAGCCATAGCTCAAAGGACACATCAATTTGAACTTGACTTAAACAAGGCTGACAATCAGTTGACTTTGTTAAGCCAGGCGCAGGAAAGTTTAGCTGGCTTTTCTGAAGGTGCGAAAGTATTGCTAAAAAAGAGCCGTTCAAAAGCCATACAAAGCGAATTTGTTGATTTGGTTAGTAGGTTAAATGTCGAAGAACGATATGAAAAGGCGATTACGGCTGCTTTGGGTGATGCTATTGATGTCTTGGTTCTAAAAGATGGTGAATTAAACGCACTCAATATCCAACAAGTGCTTGAAACTGTACAAGACAGGGTTGCTTTAATCAGCCAAGGCACACGGGCAATAAAGAAAAATCATGAAGTTTTAAATGAGAGAGGCGTTATAGGCTGGGCTTCGGAACTCGTTCAAAATGGATCTGAGTATCGCGAAGTGATTGACGCTTTGTTGGGGCAGTTTTTAATTGTACAGGACATTGAAAATGCGCAAAAAGTGCATAAAGTACTCGACAATGCTCACCTGGTCACCTTGAATGGTGAAGTATTCATGAAGAACGGTTTAGTGATGCTGGGTAAAAATCAGGGTTCAAGTAAGGTAAGCTACCTGCGACTAAAAAAGGATTACGAGAAAGAAATAAAAGCAATTGAGCAAGCACTTCAAGCAAGCAGAAACATCCAAGAAGATTTGCTCAAGAAAATACAAGATAAAGAGATTGAAATAACGAAAGCAGGAATACGACAAGATGAGGCACGAAAAGCACTTCAGGCTGTGCAAATTTCTCTCAATGAACTTCGTCTGAAGGTGTCAAAATTTGAAGAGCAAAAGGTATGGTTTACTAATCGACGAGAGGACACAGCTCGGGCTATTGAACGTACAAAGACCGCGATAGATGATTTGGCAAAACAAAGAAATTCAAATTTAGGTTTAATCGACGCATTGAATAAGCAAATTAACGAATTACGCCAGAAAGAAGGCGAAACAAACCTGCAAGAACTGGAGCAAAGATACCTATTTTTGGAGACCGAAAACCAAATTCGCAGCCAATCCTTGGCTCATAGCTATAAAACACTTGAAACACTGAAAGCGCGATTGGAAGAAGATCAAGAGCGCCTGAAAACGATAAATACCCGTAAAACAAATCAGGAAGCATTGATTGTCAAATTAAATTCACAATTGAAGAATTCTCGTGATGAAGTGGTTTTGATAAAGTCACAAACCGATGAGCTTCAAAAAGGCGTCTTAGAGGCAAAAGAGTTGGCTTTGATTGAACTTGAGGCGCAATATGAAAGCCTAAATGATCAGGATTTGGAAAAACAAAGGTTAGTTTCCATCAAAGAACGTCACATTACACATTTGCAACTTGAACTCGTAAGACAAGAAGAGAAACTGAGTGCTCTTAGAACCCGTTTAGAAGATGACTTTGGTCTAATTGAGATGGATGTGCGGAGTGATTTTCGGGACTCAACCCCATTGCCTTTCCCAGGTTTGGTTATTGAATCTTTGCCTGAAACGATTAATCTTACTGAGGGCTTGGAGGAAGTGATTCGCCAGCAAAAGGCTCAAATGCGACGAATTGGATCGGTTAATATTGAAGCTGAAACCGAATATCAGGAAGTCAAGGCACGCTATACTGACTTGACTGCCCAAATCGAGGATTTGAACCTGGCGATTAAAGATATCCACGCTATGGTGCGCGAATTGGATGAGGTGATGAAGGAAGCCTTTTTAAAGACATATAAAGCTGTGAATGGGGAATTTTCTTCTATGTTTACACGTCTTTTCAATGGTGGTTCTGCTCGTCTCGTCCTGGTAGATGAAGATTCTCCAATCGAAGGTGGTATCGAGATTGAAGCAAAATTACCGGGAAAACGGGAGCAAGGTTTGGTGTTGCTTTCTGGTGGTGAACGTAGCCTAACAGCCGTGGCTTTGATTTTCGCGCTCTTAAAAGTATCACCAACCCCTTTGTGCGTTCTGGATGAAGTCGATGCCATGCTGGATGAATCAAACGTCGGTCGTTTTATTGATTTATTACGAGAACTGTCTCAAGAAACGCAATTTATCCTGATCACGCACAACAGAAATACGGTTTCAGCGGCGGATGTCATTTATGGTGTTACTATGGGTAAGGACTCTGCAAGCCAGCTGATTAGTCTCAGACTTGATGAGGTGGATAGCAGTTATATGACGGCATAGAAAAAAAAGACTGTCTTTTACAGGACAGTCTTTTTTTATGCTCAGATTAATTAGAGACCAGTGGGGTTCATGATTGCATCATAGTGATTTGGTGCTATTGCAGGCTTCATGGGAGTGAATTCTACCCAAATCTCATTGATGACAATATCATCGCGTTGATTGCGTAACTCAGCTAACCAATCATTAAAGAAAGTAGTTTTGAGGGACTCATGTGTTCGTTCATCAACAGGATTGGTGTTTTTGCCAAGCAATTGAATGATGTGCCAGCCATGAAGCGAATTGACAGGTTCACTGATATCGCCAATGTTTTCTAATGCATAACTTGCATTTTCGAATTCTGGAACCATGCGACCTCTGCCAAACCAACCCAAATCACCGCCATTTATTTTTGAACCCTCATCGCTTGAGAGTTCCATAGCGATGGACGCGAAATCCTCTCCCGCGTTCAAGCGTTCAATGATGGCTTCAGCTTCTTCTAATGATGCGACCAAAATATGACGTGCCCAAACTTGCTCCTCTTCAGCGGGTACATCAGCAGTAATAACTTCCATGACTTTGGTCCGCAAAAGAGCTTTGGATAAAATGCTTTCTAATTGTACACGACTAATGCCGTGTTTATCCATCTCTTTTCGAAAATTGCGATAATCTTTTTCAAACAAGCGTCGTGTGAATGGTGTGGGTGAGGGGGTAATCGTAGGAATTAGAGTGGCAGTAGCTTCTTCGGAAGGTTCAGCAGGTTCTTCAATTTCTAATGCCTCAGTTTCTTCTGTCAGGGTTGTATCTTCAAGTACATCCTCTGTTTCATTATCACCTGTTGGAGTTACAGGCTCAACAGGTTCTGACTCATCGGCAGGCAATTCAGCATCTTCGCTGTTATCTTCAACAGGCGTTTCTTCGGTTGGCAGAGCGATTAAAGTCTCTTGGAGGCTTGAACGAGTAGGCATGCTGAATGGCGTAGCAGTATTAGCAGGCGTTGGAGTGCCATTTTCGTAGTAACCAAAATTTTCTTCAATGAAGGCGTTTAATTCTTCTTTACTAACACTTATGCCTAATTTCGCAGCTTCTTCTGCGATGAGAACATCATCAATCATGTCATTAAGCACTTGATTACCAATGATATCGCCTTGATTAAGTTCTACAGCGTTGCGTTGTGCAACCGATAAAAACTGTTGAGCGTAATCAGGAGCAAAACTTTGGAATTTCATGTAGTTATCAAAATACTCATACGTTTGGTTTAGCAAGTTGTAACGTCGGTAACGTACGCTTTTATCAAATTCACCAGCTGTAATCTTTGTATTCCCTACAGTAGCGACTGCGGTATTGGGTTTAATGACATAAGTGTTGACTAAAGTGTATATTACAAATAGCAGCACGGTAGCTACAACAATGCCTGTAACAGTGAGAGCTATTTTGATTTGACGTTCTTCACGTTCTTGTCGGGCTGTAAATTTCTTCGTCGTGATTCTTAGGGACATAGGTTTCTTGGACATAATCCATCACCGATTTAGTACTCAGCCCAAAAGTCGCCCTCAAAGGGGATTAGTGCAATGTGACGCGCGTTTTTGATAGCAGTTGCCACTTCGCGCTGGTGTTTTGCACAAGCCCCAGTTTGTCGACGTGGTCTGATTTTTCCCGTCTCGTTGATATATCTGCCCATCAATTCGACATTCTTGTAATCAATTTTTAGGTTTTTATCTGTGCAAAATTGACAGAACTTAGGTCGGGAGACGAAACGCCGGCGATCTGCACCACGTTGTACACGATCTGGTCGTTCGCCACGTTCGGGACGTTCTACACGCTCTGGACGTTCATTTTTTTCTTCATCAATTTTTTCGGGTTTTTTTTCAGTCATTGTAACTCCTGCCTAATCCACGCGCACAATGATGTAACGTAGAATTTGTTCATTGTAGCCAAGGGATCGTTTAATATTCGCAATTTCTGAAGGTGCTCCATCAAAAGTCATGTAGACGTAATAACCTTCAAATTGCTTGCGGATGGGATATGCAAGTTTGCGTTTTCCCCATCGATCAATTTTAGTGACCTCACCATTATTTTTAATGAGGGTCTCAACGGTTTCGACAGCGGTGTTTAATGCCGCTTCGTCCAGGTCCGCCTGGAAAACTAATACGGTTTCATATTTATGCATGCGCTCGAGGCTCCTTTCCTCGGGTTTACTCTTGGTCCGGGCCGTAAGCTTGCCAAGAGTGGAAGGTTGAGATTCAGGATTTATTCCTGTTTAACAGGCGTAAGTCTATCACAAAGGAATAAAAAATCAAGAGAAACGAGTTTCTATAGTCTTTTTGTATATTGATTGGTTTAACTTAGTGCTATCAATCATCTTCATTGGAAGATTTCTTACGGTTACTATCCTTTGCAAAGATTGTGGTCGCTATACTGACAATAATCGAGCCAACTAAGGCTGGCCAGAATTTAGTAATCGAAAAACCGCCACCGAGGAGAGTTGTTGAAATCCAGGATGAAATCCAAAAGACAAGGGCGTTTAGAACGAGGCTAAACAAACCTAAAGTGAGAACAATCATGCCACAGGTCATCGTTTTCAGGAAAGGTAAAAGGCTGGCGTTTAAGATGGCTAAGATTATTGCCATAACAGCATAATGAACCCAACCACTACGTGTGATTTCAAAACCATCCATATTTCGCATTACAAAACCCGCCAAAACCAAAGCTAATGCGATGACAATTACACGTTTAAAAAAATTCATACTACTCCTGTTCACTAAGAAATTATCTTAGGATAGATATGTTTAATTTTTCGATTGAATATTATCTATGATGAGGGTTGGGCAATTTGGAATACATTTATTAATCGCTTCCATTTTCTCATCAACACGGTTTTGGGCGTTAGCCGCTTGCTCGAGAAGTGGTATGGTATAAACATGACCGCCAAAAGAGCTTATTCGGGTTGCCTTGTACATTAGTGTGTAATATTCAATCATGTCTTCGCGAATGGGTTCAAAACAGGGTGGCAAGTGCACATCTTCAATCATGTAGCGTTCTCTCATGATAGTAGTGGAACCTCCCATCGGTATATAACCATGGTCTTGAACTCGCATAACTCGATCCCGAGAATCATTTAGCAGTTTTTGAACTCTGATGTAATTTATCCGCGTGCAATTATTGTCAGTAATAGGCATGCTGGCATATCTATTAATGCCAATTAGCACGGCTGCAACGACAAGGATGAGGATGATTGCGATTTTGCCCTCTGAAAAAGGACTTATCTTGGGATCATAAGGAAAAACTGTCCCACATCGCTCGCATATGCGCACCCCATTATCATATAAGGTTTTACACGAATCACATCTTCTCATGGGATTAGTTCTTTCTAATTTCGCGATCTAATCTTTCTACAATGATAATACGATTATGGTGAAAATTCAAATTTAGCACCCCCGCCGCGACTCGAACGCGGAACCTACGGTTTAGAAGACCGGCGCTCTGTCCATTGAGCTACGGGGGCGAAATAATATTGTAATCGTTTTTACTATTTTGGGCGAATTCCTTTATAAACTTTGGTAGTACCAATGGTTCGAAGGATGATGTCAGCGGGTCTACCAGTGATTTTAGAAAGCTCTTCCGCATTGAGTGGCTGATTGTTGTTGACTAAAAAGATTTTAAAGATACTGTCGACCAATGGACTACTTGCGCTAAGGAAGTTGTCTTGTTTCGCACAATGGTTAGTAAGAACATCCATCAGTGGATCTCCCTGACTTACTGCGCCTGTGTGGGGATCAATAATGTCAGCTGTGGAAGCAATATTGGGACTCTTAAAATAGACACGGTGTTCTTCGCAAAGAAAACTTTCAAGCGCATTACGCCAATTTCTATCCTGGTTTTTCCACCAGTCAAAATCTATATGAAATTGAGTTGTTAGTGTAGGCTTAATCAAACTTGGTAATTTATTTAACATATTTTCCTCGGTTAGGCTGCGCTTAAGTGATAGTAATTATCGCCAATGTGGGTGTATTCTTCATTGTCATTCAGGGTGATGTAAAGATCTTGCGGTGAAACCCGACGTATAACGTTGATACCTGCGTAAAGATCTATAAAGTGGACATGTGCCTGGTTGTTGAGCTTTGAAAGCTCATGCATAAGACGGGTAACATCATTTTTGAGTGGGATGTCTTTATTGGCTCGGTTCTCCCAGATTTGGTCGAGCCCTTTCATATCTGGGATCGCAATAGCCATGCGGTCATTAAAACCAGCATAGATAGACTGCCGCAACAAGGCAAAAACAATGCCACCATCCGCGCCAACTAAAACTGTTTTTATCCACTCTTTGTTTGAGCGTTTTCGTTCAATACTAATTTTGATTAAGCCAGGGTTATTTGTGGAAGCAATTTCTATGATGCTGCCAGGAATGAGATTCTGTTTATCATACCATTCGCGGAGGCCTGTTACATATCTATGGGGTCTCACAACCCAAGCGGGAATGCGTTCTTTTGAGGCTTCATCAATGAAATCAATTTTAATGCGTTCACTCTGTAGTGCACTTGGAAAAATAGTGTAAGTTTCAGGGGTAATCGGTAGACTGCCAGCTCGCCAATGAGGATAGCTAAGCGGAATACGTAGTTTTTTAACTGGTTCATAGTTCTCTAAGGGGTCAATCATCCAAGTGTGTTCATCGACCAACTCCGTAAAGAGTTTTTCAAGTTCAGGGTCGAAGTTTTCCCGTTCGAGGGGCTGGGTGTCGCTCTTAAGATAAATGGGTACTTCAAGAACCGATTTCGGCTCGAAACGCTTCAGAAACCACGAGAAAACCCCGCTTGAACCGACCTCATCAAAGCGAGGATCTTCCTGTAAAGCATAATTTAGTGAAAAAGCCATGAGCTGGTTGTCGTCTTGTCCAGTAAGCTCAAGTTGCTTCATCAGTTCAGAAATGCCAATTGGACCACCATTCATTGAATCAAGTATGGCTTCAGCTATGTTTAAAGACCCTACACCGATGTCGATGAGTAAAGATTTCGGAAACCATGAATGACCAATCAAGACAAGTTCACTCTGATTCTGTAAGGACAGAGCCAATTGACGTTTTATTTGAACGCCAAATTCTTGCATAATAGCAGCAGGGTCCAATTCTCCTGCACTGTCACTGGTGTAACTTTTTTCGTTTAAGGGATGATTAGAAAGCTGACTGGCAAATTCTTTTGTTGTGCCATCTTCAAAGATGACTGTGATAACTGTGAATTTGCCATGGACAGGATGGTGTCCTTCACGTTGCTCAGATACGACACCAGATATCCATTCGCTCTCGGGGAAAATGAGTTTAGTACCAGTAGGGTATTCTTCTTTGGGGTAGTATATAAAGCCAGCTTCTTCTTGTTGCAATTCTTCTTCAGCTTTCATCTCTTCTATACGGTTATTAATTAAAACCTCTGAAAGCTCATCTATTTGTTCGGGGGTTTCTGTTTCAAAAAGGTGATTTGTTAATGCATTAAGATCGCTTTGGGTGATGGTGAGATTTTTCCAATAATTCGCGATATTGTTTTTTGATTTAAAAGCCATACTAACCTCAATAAGAAGAATTACCTTTGATTATACATTAAAACATCTTTTGAACATGTTAAAAGTTCGTATTAATAACAAGATATAGCGTGGCTATTGTAGCCATTAATTGTTCTTGACATTAAAAAAATGCAAACTATATACATTAAGTCCAATTGAAAAATGTCTGCAATGATTAGGTCAATTATAAAAATAAAACCCGCAAATCTGCGGGTTTTATTTAGAGAAGGATGTGAAATTACATGAAAAGAGAGACGATAAGTCCAATAACCAGACCAATACTGGCTATCGAAATAAGGTTTAACGCCAAAATTTTTCCAAATGCAAGTTGTCTGTTTCTTAACTCTATTTGCTCAACTTGCTCGAACATTTTGCTGAAATTAGTAGCTACAATGCTTTTGACATCTTTTTCATCTTGTTCCGCAATTGTCATATTAGCCTCTGGAGCTTGATTTTTTCAAAATTCTGCCTTGGTTATCTACTACAATTCGAAGACTTTGGGATATGCTTTTGCTACCAGGAAGTGTGTCGCAATAAGAGAATGTAATTAAATTTCTGCCATCAGCTTGCTTGCTAACGCGGGGTTTGCATGCACGTGTCTTAGGATAGTCAGATTGTATAGACTTGATTACTCTTTGTAATGTGGCATCATCCATAAACTCACCTACTTTTGATTTGCTCTTCTACGCAAAAAGGCCGGGATTGATAAATCATTTGACATGTCAATTGACTGAGAAACACTATCAACTTCAAACTCAGATACTTCAGCGGTCTGTTCTGACTGTACAGGTGGAACCGCCTGATTATCATGAGAACTATTGTGTTGAAAATGAGAGCTGATTTCGTTCTGACCTGTCAGACTGATGTGAGGGATATTAATAGGATTGTTTTCTGAAATCCCTGTAACGATTAAGATGAGCTGTATGCTATCACCCATACGGGAATCAGTGATAATGCCAGGAATAATATCAGCATTAAAACCAGTGGCTTCCTGTAGACGCTGCATCGCTTCTGTTATCTCTTTGAAGGACATGTCTGCAGAACCTGTGAAATTCGCAATCATTGCGGTTGCGGAATAGAGGTCAATGTCTTCCAAAAGCGGATGGTGTAATGCTTTGTCGATAGCTTGTTGAACTTTGTCTGGGCCCGAACCATGACCAACTGCGATCAAAGCGCCTCCGCCTCGGGTCATGACATTTTTGATGTGCGAAAAGTCAACATTTATCACGCCTGTTTCTGTAATTAACTCAGAAATACCTTGTACACCTTGTCTGAGAATATCATCAGCCAGAGTAAATGCCATTTCGAGAGGTAAATCGCGCGGGGCAATTTCAATGAGTTTGTCATTGGGAATAACGATGAGTGTGTCTGAAAATTCTTTGAGCTTCTCGATACCTTCTTCAGAATTCTTTTGCCGACGACCTAATTCAAAAGAAAAAGGCTTTGTTACGATAGAGACAGTTACAGCTCCACTGGCTTTGGCGACTTTAGCAGCAATTGAAATCGCGCCTGTACCTGTTCCTCCACCCATGCCTGCTGTTAAAAAGACCATATCAGCACCGCGTAGATGCTCAGCAAGTTCACGTGTGCTTTCTTCGGCAGCTTCTTCTCCAACTGTAGGTTGTCCACCGGCGCCTAAACCACGGGTTGATTTAGGACCAAGCTGGATTTTTATTGGCGCAAGACTTTTAGATAAAGCTTGGGCGTCCGTGTTAGCCGCAATGAAAGTAACATCATGCAGACCACTTTCTATCATGCGATTAATTGCATTGGAGCCACCACCTCCTAAACCCAAAACAACGAGTTTGGGCAAGTGTGCTTTGTTGATGTTGTGTGTATAGTTTGTTGATGAGTTCATATCCTTCTCCTAAGGGTACTATACCGAGACGCTAAGGCTGTTGACGATATGTTCGTCGATATTGCATCCAGCCTCTCGTAATGTTTGAATGTCTTGTTCGCTGAAGGCTCCATTCTCGTTCCACACTGTAACTTTTCGCGCGTTACATGCTTCTGTAATTGAAAAGCCAATTGTTGGTCGGGATTCTGCAATAATCGGTCTCACTTTGTCGAGAGTATTGACAGGAATACCCCATTCGTAAGAGGGTAAGAGCAGGTAGTGATCTATGGGGTGAACCCAGTCGGCGAGGCTTTCAGCCACATTAAATTCAGCAGTATGTTTTTGTGTTTCTTCAACCTTAGCTTGTAGATCTTCAATCCATTCAGGTTTGGTTTGCTCCTGGGTCTCAAAGAGGGTTGTTGGGGTGGTGTCTTGTCTGTCACGTTTCTTAGGCGTGTTCATGAGCCAGAAAAGGCAAGCAATGACATTCTTATCGATTGTAAAATCTTCTACCAATAAATCAGCGTCATCGATAACGAGATTAACAAGTCGGTCATAGTCAAGGTTTTCATCCATTTTGCCTTTTTTTAGATCAGCTGCACCCATGTAAAGCAATATTATTTTCGGGCTGCAATTAAGAGTGTTCTTTGCGATTTGAGCATACCACTGATAGGTATTAATCCCGAAGTGGTCTTGTTCTCCAATTTCTGTTTTGGCGTAGGGACGGGGCATTCGCCATTTTATTTCACCACCACTGCCCCAATCGATTGGGTGAGAGAAACTTTGCGCACTGACGGCAATGTGGAGGTTTGCACCAAATTCGAGGTTTCTACGTTGCTTTGCAAGCTGGAAGGCTTTGCGCAGGAAGGATAAATCCCAATAATCGCCACCAGGTTCAAGAGCAGGGAAAACAGGAGTCATACCGTTTTGCTCTGCCAATCTTACAAAAGGCAAGTAACGATCCAGAAAACGTTCAACCAAATCACCTTGAGACCATGTACCAGGCATCCAGGCTTTTTTTGTATTGGGTTTGTCAAAAAAGATAATGTATTTAACACCCCATTTGGCGTATTGGGTTAGCAGGATGCGGATGTCCTCAGGTTTGACATTTGAATTAACTTGAAAATCGAAGTGCACAATCGGTTTGATGCCATTTGCTATAAGCCCTGTTATAAATTCCTCTGGAATTGCGACAGTATGAGGACTTTTGAGCAATAACCACGCGCTTTCAAGCGATTTAAGCTCGGGTAAAACTTGTGACAAATCCCTCTCAAGGTAATGCAAAGTGTCTTGAAAATAATGGAAACCTAATCTTTTGTTCATCTCTCATCTAACTTCCTCATTTACTTGTACATATTTAAGTGCAAGTAATATGCCAGACGGGGCGTAAAATGCCAAGTATCTGCTATAATTTCGACATGATTTTGCTCACAGCTGGAACAGGTTTTATTAGTGGTGTGATGCGCAAGCAGCTTGAAAAATTGGGCATGTCTTATCGCTTACTTGTATCGACATTTCAAAATATAAATTATTTAACCGAAGGCATGTCTATTAATATCGCGGTTAGTTCACCGGATGATGAAAGAGGCTTACGTGCAGCATTAAAAGATATTGAGGTAATCTATCATTTGGCTGGCGTAGAGCGAATTGGAGGTGAGGAAGGTCTCCAGGAAAAGGAAGTGAAAGAAATAGATATATTAGTAAAAGTATCAAAGGATATGGGTGTTAAACGATTCTTTTACTTGAGCCATCTTGGTGCGGACAGAGCATCAGCTTTTGGTATGATGAAAGCTAAAGGTATTGCAGAAAACATCATTATTAATTCGGGAATAGACTACACTATCCTTAGGACGGGACTTGTTTATGGTCCCGGTGATGAATTTACGCAAAATTTGGCTAAACTAATAAGAATGTCTCCTTTATTGATTTTAGTGCCAGGTGAAGGGAAGATGCTGGTACAGCCAATATGGGTGAATGACCTTGTAACAAGTCTTTTGTGGTCTTTGGACCTTCAGGAGAGCAAAAACCGCGTGATTGAGGTAGGCGGACCAGAGCAATTGAGTTTTTATGAAGTTGTTGAAACGGTTGCCAGGGCTATACATAAGAAACCAAAGATTTTGCCGTCAAATATGATTTATTTAGGAATATTGACACAGTTTTTGCAAGGAATGAAGAAAAATTTCCCAATCAATACTTTTTGGTTTGATTATCTGGCGGAAAATCGTGTTGCTGATTTGGATTCTATGCCACGCCATTTCGGTATCAATCCTGCAAGGTTTGGACAGAACTTAAATTATCTGAAAAAGGACAAAACTTAGAAAAATGAAATACTGTATCCACGGCCACTTTTATCAACCTCCAAGAGAAGATCCAATCACAAAACAAATACCCAAAGAAAGAGGCGCTGAACCCTACAATAATTGGAATGAGAGAATTTGCGCAAATTGTTACACGCCAAATGCTCTAGCAGGTAACTTTGAGAAAATGAGTTTTAATATTGGTCCGACACTCTTCCAATGGATGTTTGAAAATGTACCTGAGACCGCGGATTTGATCGTTTCCCAAGAAAGAACTAATTACACAAAAAACGGTGTTGGTAATGCCATTGCACAAGCATACAACCATAGCATTCTACCGCTTCAACCCATTCTGGATAAGATTACGCAAGTGAGGTGGGGTATTGAAGAATTTAAATATCGCTTTGGTCATGCGCCATCAGGAATGTGGTTGCCTGAGACAGCTGTAGATCTCGAAACCTTGTGCGTTCTTTCAGACCAAGGACTGACTTTTACCATATTAGCGCCCTGGCAAGTGATAGCAATGGATGATAGTGGCGGTGTTGGCCCTTTTTTGATTGAATTGCCAGGTGGCAGACCCCCTTTTGTTGTGTTCCCTTATGATAGGGAAACCAGCACAAAGATCAGCTTTGTCCCTCAGTTTACTGAAAATGGTGATGCCTTTATAAAAAATATCTTGCATAAAAAGACTGGCCGGCACGGATTGACACTTTTTGCCAGTGATGGGGAGCTATATGGACACCATCAACGCTTTAGAGACATTTTTTTGAACTATATTTTGGGTGAAGGCGCTGAGAAAAACACGATAAATTGGACTTATCCTGCATTGTATCTAAAAGAAAACAAAGTGCATTCCTGGGCTAAATTAGTGGAGCCCAGTTCCTGGTCTTGCATGCATGGCGTTGGGCGTTGGTCTGAAGATTGTGGTTGTACAGCCAATTCCGGGTGGAAATTACCGATGCGACAGGCGATAAACGCTATCGCAGATTGGGTTGACGCGATTTATACCCAGGCTTTTTCCGGACTGCCTATAGAAGAAAAACTTATTCAAGGAATGGTCTGGGAGTTGAGGCATCGGTATATTGATGTGATACTTGGAGAGAAAACTGTTTTAGAACTTTGTGAAGAGGTTTTTAGTGAAATATCACAGTGCCTGGATATTCCAAAAATCACTGTTTTGCTTGAAGCACAACTTGAAAGACAGAAAATGTTTACTTCTTGCGGGTGGTTTTTTGATGACTTCAATCGCATTGAGCCAGCGAATAATATTGCTTACGCAGCAAAGGCAGTTTGGCTTTGTCAGCAAGTGAGCGATGTTCCTTTTGAAAAAAGCTTGTTGGATTTGTTAAGAAAAACAAACAGTCCGGTGACCGGACTGAATGCTGAAATAATATTTTTGCGCACGCTTGAACGCGCAGAACGCGAACTCAGTCTGAACTAAGAGCGTTGAAGAAGAAGTCTACCAGGTAGCCTGATTCACGTTCTGCTTTTCTAAAGCTGGCAATTAAAACGTTAAGCTTTAATAAACATTGTGCTTTTTCTTCTTCGCTGGTTTTATCTGCCAAAATTTCCATGCTTGGAATCATTTTCAGGTTCCAGAGCATGGTTTCAAACGCTTCCTTGTTGAACCATTCAACGCCTTCATGGTGATTGATAACCAAGGCTTGTCTAAAATCAGGGTTGGCAAGATTCTTTTCAAAGAATGTCTTAGGCTGACTTAGTTCGTCAAATGTCATGGTGTGCAAACAGGCGGTTAACCAGCGACTGTTGACGAAATATTCGTGGATTTTGTCTATAGGTAAGCCAATCGCGCGATAATGCTCATAAACTCGGGCTCGAATTTGTTCCTTAGAGAGTAGCGAGAGGGTTTTATGAACGTTCGCGGGATTGAAGACTGAACCACATACCCGGCTAATGAAAGCATGGCTTAGCAGGTAAATAAGCGCATGTGGCTTTTCTTCCAATTTCTCAGTAAACTTTTGAAGGTCGTGAGTTTGGGTGACAAGTTCCTCTTCATGATCCATGAATCTTAGGACTGTTTCTCCTAAAGCCTCAAGTTCTTTTAAACTTTGTTCCAAATCACTCCGGCACTCAATGTTTAATAATCGCGCTTTTTGCGATAATTCTCGCCAGTTGTTTATGGCATAGTTCAGGAAAGTCTTTCTCTCATCCTGACTTTGAGAATGAGAGATGTTGGCTACGTTATGGAGCATGCCTTCCAGTTCTCTTAGAAGGGGTTGCATTTGTAAATCTTCCAAGGTTGCGTCAATGTTGTCTACAGGACGTCCCTGCAAATGAGCATGTAGTTGAGCGTATTGCTCACCGTGCACGATATGGAAATCGCTTAATACCATGCGTTCATAAGCATTAAGGTCAAAGAAAAGACCTTTATCATGAACTTCTGACATCGATCTAAGGTAGAACTTGCGACTGACCTGGTCTCTCATCACTAAGAAACCCTCTCGGATGTTAGGCAATCGCAAGGCTTGGGCTAAATTTTGGGTGTGCAAATTGCCTTCATTGCCTTGTTTTACAAGGTAAGGAGCTGATGTCTTAATCCAACCAGAGGCGTTTCCGAAACGATTGTTGTAAATGACCAAAGCGGCAATATTCCCAAGCGTATTACTGTACGCAAAAACGTTCTCATCAACTTCGCGCTCGTTAGCTTTGAAATCGTAGAGCCTGAAATCTGCAACCTCAGCAAATAGTTTTCTTCTATGGAGAATGGGGAATATATTATAGCGGTGAGCGTCCACAAAGCCTAAATCAGGCTGTTCATCCCAATAAGGACGATAATATTCCATTCCATATTTTTCGCTATAGCCCTCAATTTGGCCATGTCCAAACATGGGTAATCCGGGCATGGTTGCCAGTAAGGTGCAGATGCCAAAGTATTTGTCGCCTTTGCCAAATTGCTCGACCGCTGTCTTTTCGTCAGGGTTATTCATAAAGTTAACGTAGCGTTTAAGGATTTCTGGGTCAAATGTGAGCGTGCTTTTGATGAGTTGGCGGTATTTTGCGTTCTCTTCATTGCGCAACATGTTCATGAAAGCGCTGTTATAGACACGATGCATACCCAGCGAGCGAACAAAATAACCTTCCATCAGCCAAAAGGCTTCCGCGAGTAACAAAGTATCGGGGACTTCAACCGCAACACGATCAACGACTTCACGCCAAAATTCTTCAGGCATGGCTTGGTCAAATGCTTCTTTGCTCATAGCATGTTCCGCGCGGGATGGGATGTCACCGCCTGTGCCAGGTTGGGGATACCATAAGCGTTGAAAATGCTTTTTGGTGAGCGTCATTGCGGCATCAAAACGGATGATTGGGAACTGGCGCGCTACGTGTAATATCGTTTGAATGACTGCTTCACGTACTTCGGGATTGAGATAATTAAGCTGAGCTGTGTCGTTCCAAGGCATGCTGGTGCCATCATTGCCATGATAGATATAGCGTGTTTGTCCTGTATGATGGTCGTGGTGCTTAAATACCACGGCGGCATCTGTGCGGGTGTAGTAGTGATCTTCAAGTTTAATGCTTACCTTTGGGTCACTTGAAAGCTCTGGACCATTGAATGAGTAAACTGGGAAAGGACTGTAATCCAGGCTTATGAACCAATCTGGATGGTCATGGACCCAGTCGGAATCGATGCCCAT
>JAAZIH010000031.1 GCA_012800995.1 Chloroflexota bacterium | reverse complement strand
TTGATGCTGTTCCAAACAAATTTATGTCCAATGGAACTGATGTTGACTATCCGCGCTTCGGGGCTTAGTTCAAGCAAAGGCATAATCTCGTGTGTGAGTAAAAAAGATGAGAGATAATTCACCTGCAAAGTGAGCTCAAAGCCATCTTTTGTGATAACGCGTTCATCGGGGTAAAGGCCGGCATTGTTGATGAGAATGTCAATGTGTTGATGCTCATTTTTGATGGCTTCAGCCATCGCACGCACATCTGCCAATGAGGCATAATCAGCTTGATAGCTGTAATACTTTCCCTTGGGGTTCGCTTCGCGTAATGCGGTAAGTGTATCAGCGATTTTCTTGGGGTTGCGCCCATGAATGAGCACCGTCGCGCCAACTTTGGCGAACATGAGTGCGGTTTCTTTACCAATGCCATCCGTCGCGCCGGTAATCAGTACTTTTTTTTCGTAGAGTTCCATTATTTTGCTTAGAGTCCTTCTCTTTTCATTGCTTCAAAAATTATAGACATATCGACTTGGCACGTCAAATAACTTGAAATCGAGATCAATCCGTATAAAATCTTCAGGCGGGATAACCGGAATTGTTCAGATTTTATCCGGAAGTGAAAACACGGGAGTAAAAATAGAGCTAAAGTTTTGGACAAACAAGGCATTTTGAGCTCTCCGTTGGATTCAAAAGAAGTCCAATAAGTAAATTTCTCAAATATTAAGGTTTTTACTTCAAACCTTTCCAAAAAACAATTTATTTAGCTGATTTAACCGTGATAGCCATTAATGCTCGTTTTTAGTTACAAAAGGGTAACTGTTTCCTGGAAATTGCTTGGCGTAAATTGTTACTATTATGTTACAATTTACTAAATAGGACAAAACACAGTCCCCCTTTTCGTGTATATGCTTCCATAGAAGCCAGTGTCAATCTTTGTTCGTTTATTATTGTTTACGACTTTAGTAGGAGGAAAAATGAAAAAGAGAATATGCACTATTTTGACCTTACTTCCCATAGCTTTCCTTATTATTTCATGTTCATGTGTCTCAAATTTTGGTATAAAGAGTTCTGAATTATCACAAACTGCAATCATTGAAACCGCAGTTGAAGGCGCAAGGCAAACGATGGAAATTGGCGCGACTTTGAATGCACTTATGGTCACGCCAACTCCTATAGCCACAAACACAGCTGAGCCCACTCCAGAGCCTCCAACCCCAACGCCAATCCCCAGTGCGACTATTGAACCAAGCCCATCTCACACTGTGGTGACCATACCCTGCAACAAAGCTAAATTTGTAATGGATGTGACCATTCCCGATGGGAAAGAGATGAATCCTAACGAAAGTTTCGTTAAGACATGGCGGGTTACTAATGTGGGCAGTTGTGCCTGGGATTCTTCTTATCAATTAATCTTCTCCGATGGAGATCGTATGTCCGCTCCGAGTTCCGTTTATTTTCCTGGGTATGTTTCCCCTGGTACATCGGTAGATATATCTGTGCATCTCACCAGCCCGAGTAGTGCTGGTTCATATACGGGAAGATTCTTCCTAAAAGCCCCCGATGGATCTATCTATGGTATGGGTGATAAAAATCACCCTGTAACCGCGGTGATTAAGGTCGTTAGTCCAACTGCTGTTGCAACAAGAACACCAACACCAGCTCTTCCGGAAATAGCCTGTCAGGTTACTTCCAACCGAAGTTATAATATGTGGGTTGACGGGCGTTTTGATATCTATGCACATATCAAAAACACAGGATCTAAAACATGGGGAAGTCAATTCGTACTGGCACCAACCTACGGCGAAGAATATGTGGAATATTATTTTTATGGCATCCCACGTGCAATAAAAAGCGGTGAATCTTTTGCATTCCAATTGGAGGGCTATGACCCTGATAAGGGTAAATATGCAATCTATATCACCTGGGAATTGATGAATCCGGATGAAAATTGGAAAACGTATTGTACATTTGAAACCAATTACATTCCGTAAGGAAAATTTACATTGCTAAGCAAGTCGAAATTATTTCTCGTCTTGTTTGTTGCGCACGAAAAAAGAAACAATATAACCTCGCGTTGTATAAGTGTTTTATAAAAGTAACAGCAAACTTTGAGGCTCCTCAGTAAAGAGATTAGGGGGGGGGGAGCTTCATAAAATTAATACAGCCTAAAACCACACGACTGTGCCAAAAATTTGATAAAATTTAAGCCTAAGGAATACTTATGGAAATTGTCATCGTTGGTGCAGGAAAATTGGGCAGTGCGCTTTGTCAGGATTTGGCGAATGAGGGGCATGAAATCGTCTTAATCGACCAAAACCAGGACAAAATTGATTCGCTTGTTGAAAACATTGATATTCGTGGTGTTCACGGCAACGGCTCCGCGATTGAAGTTCAAAAGGAAGCTGATGTTTCCAAAGCGGATGTCTTTATCGCGGTTACCCCAAATGACGATACCAATCTCATTGCGGCGACCATTGCCAATCGTCTGGGTGCTAAGTTCACCATAGCGCGGGTACGCAACCCGGAATACGCGCGCGATTTGACTTTTTACCAAAAAGAGCTTGGTATTGGCATGCTCATCAATCCCGATGCCGAAGCCGCAGCGGATATCACGCGTGTTTTTGACTACCCTGCCGCGCTGACCATTGAGCCTTTCGCGGGTGGCATGGTGGACATGGTGCAAATTAGGGTCAACCCTAACTCAGCTATCATTGGGCGCAATCTGGCAGAAATCCGCGCGGAGATTCCTGAGCTTTTACTTTGCGCCATCGATCGTGATTTTGAAACAATTATCCCCAAAGGGAACACAACTCTTGAAGAACATGACACCATTCAAATGGTGGGCAGACCAAAGGCTATTCATCAGTTCAGCCGCCTTTGCGGACACAAAAATGAGCGCTGGCGTACAGCTTTGATCGTTGGTGGAAGCCGCATTGCCTATTACCTTATCCCCGCTTTGTTAAAGCGAGGCGTTCGCGTGAAATTGATTGAAGTCAAAGCAGCAGTTGCCAATCATTTCGCCATTAATTTCCCTGATGCGGAAGTTATCATTGGTGATGGTACTGATCAAAAGTTTTTGCGTCAAATGCACATCGCTAATCATGATGTAGCTATCACCCTAATCAATATTGATGAAGAGAACCTGATGCTCTCCCTTTTTGCCCATCAGCAAGGTGTGGCGAAAACAATTACCAAAGTCAATCGGCGCGAACTGATAAAACTTCTCGACCAGGACCTTTTGGACACGATTATCACTTCCCACATTTCCAGTAATGATCGCATTATCCATTACATTCGCTCGCGCGAGAAAACCGTCTCAAGCAACCTTGAAACTTACGCGCGTCTGAACTCCGAGAATACCGAAGCGCTTGAGTTCATCGCTCATAAAAATGCCAAAATCTGCCGCGCGCCAATTGCCGAACTGAAATTCAAACCAAATATCCTTGTTGCCCATATCATGCGGGGTATTCGTCGCATTATTCCCAGTGGTGCTGACCAAATTCAGGAAGGCGATCGCGTTTTAGTTGTGACCCTTGGGCATCGCATATCAGAATTAGACGATATCTTGGACGACTAAAAGATGAATTTTGGTATCATTCGCTATCTTTTAGGCAGAATACTCATGATTTTGAGTGGACTGATGGTGCCATCAATCGTTGTGGGCTTGATTTATCGTGAGCCTTTTCAGGTGCTGAAGGGCTTTTTTATCACCATGGTGCTGTGTATTATGCTGGGCACCCTGCTTA
>JAAZIH010000030.1 GCA_012800995.1 Chloroflexota bacterium | reverse complement strand
TTTTCCCTAAGCAAATCAACCGCCTGAACCAAGTCATGCTGCTTTTGAGAATTATCACCGAAAAGCTCTAATTGCATAAATGGTTCTTCTAATTGGCTAATACCAACGCCAAGTAAACGCACTGGGCGATTATGTTGTAAATTCTCGAGAAAAAGCTGATAAGCCGTTTCGAAAATATCATTACCAACATTTGTAGGGTTTGACAGCGCTTTTTGACGGGTAAAGGTGCTGAAATCAGAATAGCGAATCTTGATATATATGACTTTTCCCGCGAGATTTTCTTTTCGAAGACGCCAGGCGACTTTATCGGATAATTGCATGATGATGTTTTTCAGAAAGTCGATATCCTCCGAATCTTCGTCAAAAGTGATTTCGTTACTGATGGATTTTGCTTCTCGAAGGGTGTGTACAGGAGAATGGTCAATGCCTAAGGCGCGGTTCTTTATTAATTCAGCATTTTTACCAAAGTATTCTGCGAGTCCAGAAATATCAGCATTAGCCAAATCACCAATAGTTTTAAAGCCTCGGGAGCGCAATCGTTCGGCTGATTTAGGTCCAATTCCCCACATCTCCTGAATATCCAATGGGGCTAAAAATTTGGCTTCATCGCCAACTTTAACGATATTGATAGAGCGGGGTGATTTGCCAGTTTTTACCTGGGATTTGCCGATATTATTGGCAATTTTAGCAATCATTTTGCTTGTACCCGCGCCAATTGAGATAGGCAAGTTGGTTTCTCTGTCAACACGGTTTTGTAGATCGTGGCAAATGTTTTCAATCGGCTTTTGGATGTCTGTAACATCAATGAAGGCTTCGTCAACGGAAATTTGCTGAACCAGCGGGCTGATATCATGCAAAATATCCATAACTTTGTTTGAGTAATTAGAGTAAAGGCTATGTTTACTGCGAACAAAGACAAGATTTGGACAAATTTTTAAGGCGCGACCGGAAGGCATTGCTGAACGAACTCCAAATTTTCGTGCGGCGTATGACGCAGAAACAATAACCCCGCGCCCTTGTGGATTGCCTCCAACCGCGAAAGCTTTTCCGATAAGCGTGGGGTCAAGTAATTCTTCGACAGAACAGAAAAAAGCATCTAAGTCAAGGTGAAGAATTTTTCGATCTGTCATGTGACTAATCCAAAGTCAGGCAACACCTTTCATTAGATGTCCAGGTTACGCACCTCTTTGGCGTGTGTTTGAATAAACCGACGTCGTGGAGGAACCTCAGCGCCCATCAACATACCAAAAGTCTGATCAGCTTCAGCCATATCTTCAATGGTTACCTGGAACATCGTGCGATTTTCTGGATTCATTGTTGTTTCCCAGAGTTGTTCAGGATTCATTTCACCAAGACCTTTATAACGGGAAATGTTTACGCGAGATAGTCCACCAAATTGCTTGACGATTTCATCACGTTGGTTTTCATCATAAGCGTATTTGATATTCCCACGTGAACTAATTCTGTAGAGGGGTGGTTGAGCAATGTAAAGATGGCCTTCATCTATCAAGTCGGGCATGTAGCGGAAGAAAAAAGTAAGGAGCAAGGTTCTAATGTGGGCGCCGTCAACATCCGCGTCTGTCATGATGACAACACGATGATATCGGAGACCTTTGAGGTCAAAACTATCGCCGATTCCGGTTCCCAGGGCAGAAATCATGGCACGCACTTCCCGATTGCCGAGAATTTTATCCAGACGTGCGCGTTCGGTGTTCAAAATCTTTCCACGGAGGGGCAAAATTGCTTGAAAATGTCGATCGCGGCCTTGTTTGGCAGAACCACCCGCGGAGTCACCTTCTACAATAAATAATTCGGTTTTTTGTGGATCGCGTTCTGAACAGTCAGCTAACTTGCCCGGCAAAGTCATGCTTTCAAGCGCGGATTTGCGGATAACAAGATCTCTGGCTTTCTTGGCGGCATCTCGCGCCCGAGCAGAAGTGAGACATTTTTGAACAATCGCCTTGCCTGCTGAAGGGTTTTCATCAAGAAAAATCGCAAAGTTTTCGCCGACAACCTGCTGAACATAAGTTTGTACTTCTGGGTTCATCAGTTTTACTTTTGTTTGGCTTTCGAATTGTGGGTCTGGATGTTTGATGCTAATAATTCCGGTTAATCCTTCACGCGTATCTTCACCGCTAAAATTGGGCTCATTTTCTTTTAGTAAGCCGGATTTGCGGGCATAGTCGTTGATACTTCGGGTAACCGCAGCGCGTAAACCGGTTAAGTGTGTGCCACCATCCGTAGTGTTAATGGTATTCGCGAAAGCGTAAGCAGATTCTGCGTAAGAATCTGTATACTGGACAGCGAATTCAATACCTACACCTTCTATTTCCTTTTCCCCCTTGATGATAGGGTGCACAGGCACGCGATTACGATTTACATAACGCGCGAATGATGCAATACCACCTTCAAAATGAAAGGTCATTTCCTTGCCAACGCGTTCATCAATCAGTTGAATGCTTACACCACGAGTGACAAATGCCATCTCTCGAAAACGATTAGCCAGTGTTTCAAATTTAAATGTGGCATCTTCAAGAAATATGGATCGATCATATCGGAATGTTGTTTCTGTACCGCTATGATTTTCTTTGAAAGTTCCAACAAGTTTGACATCACCCTGAGCGATGCCTTTTTCATAACGCTGATG
>JAAZIH010000187.1 GCA_012800995.1 Chloroflexota bacterium | reverse complement strand
GCGTTAACAGATCACTTGCGCGCGAACAAACACGACGAAAGTTCACGTCGTGGTTTGCTTCGGTTGGTTGGTCGCCGACGCCGTTTGTTGGCTTATTTACGTCAAAAGGATTATGAAGCTTTCCTCGCAATTACAGAAGAGCTGAAGATCCGCAGAAAGTAATTTTGTAATCATATGATACTTCCTACAGCGCACGCCCTGGCAAAAAATGCGATTAAACAATGTCAGTGCGTGCTCTGTTGGTCTATCAGCTAATTTATTAAGCCAGTCGGGTATTGAAATTTAACGGGCAAGCGGCTTTGACCATTAAATTTCAGTTCCTGCACTGGCTAACAGTGAAAGGAAAACATGAAACCAGAAGCAATTCTCTACACTGCCACACTGGGTGGCAAAGAACTGAGCTTCGAAACCGGTCGTTTGGCTCGCCAGGCGGGCGGTTCGATTGTTGTACGCCAGGGCGACAGCATGATTTTTGCTGCCGCGACACTTGGCAATGTGCGTGAAGGCGTGGATTTCTTCCCGTTGACCGTTGATTATGAAGAACGCATGTATGCCGGAGGCAGAATCCCCGGTTCGTTCTTCCGCCGCGAGGGGCGCCCCAGCACCGAAGCGACTTTGGTCGCGCGTCTTACTGACCGACCCCTGCGCCCACTGTTCCCTGATGGGATGCGCAATGAGGTGCAGGTCATTTTAATGTCGCTTTCTGCTGACAACGAAAATCCCTTGGATATGCTTGCCATCAACGCCGCTTCAGCCGCGTTGATGATTTCGGATGTGCCCTGGGGTGGTCCGGTTGGCGCTGTGCGCATTGCTTATGTGGATGGTGATCTGATTGCTAACCCCACTATCCAGGAGATGGAAGAATCCGAGCTTGATTTGCGCGTGGCTGGCAGTAAAGATGCCATTTTAATGGTTGAAGCTGGCTCAAATGAAGTCACAGAAGACCTTATGGCGGAAGCACTGCAATTAGCCCATAAGAGCATTCAAGACGTCATCGCTGTGCAAGAACGTATGGCACGCGAAATTGGCAAAGCCAAGCGCGAAGTGAACCTGGCAGAAAGTGATACAGAATTAATCGCCAAGGTAAAATCCGCTATCAAAGAACGCATAACTGGGCTTTTGAATCAGGAATACTCAAAAGCTAATCTTTACGGTGGCATTGATCAAATTAAATCTGACTATCTGCTTGAAACTCTGGGTGAAGAGCCCGATGCTGCTGAACTCAACCGCTATGGTAAGGCTTTTGACGAAGCCGAGCGTATGATCGTGCGTGACCGCATTCTTTACGAAGGCAAACGCCCCGATAACCGCAAAGTCTACGAAGTACGCGATATTACAGTTGAAACCGATATTTCACCCCGGGCGCATGGTTCGGGTCTGTTTACCCGTGGCGAAACACAGGTGCTCACCCTTGCCACTTTGGGTACTCCCAAAGAAGCTCAAGAGCTGGATAATCTCAACGGTTTAGACAGCAAACGCTATATGCACCATTACAACTTCCCGCCCTACGCCACCGGCGAAACCAAACGTGTGGGTGGTCAGTCACGACGCGAGATTGGTCACGGTGCCCTTGCCGAACGCGCCTTGGAGCCCGTTCTGCCCAATGAAAAGGACTTCCCATACACCATTCGCCTGGTCTCGGAAGTCTTAGAATCGAACGGTTCAAGCTCGATGGCATCAGTTTGTGGTTCAAGTCTGGCGTTGATGGACAGTGGTGTTCCGGTCAGCGCGGCAGTTTCCGGTGTGGCGATGGGGCTCATCATGGAAGGTGATCGCTACGTTATCCTTACCGATATCCTCGGAACGGAAGATCACCTTGGCGATATGGATTTCAAGGTCGCCGGTACACGCTATGGCATCACCGCTTTACAGATGGACATCAAAATCGCTGGTATTACGCCCGAAATCATGGCAGAAGCCTTGGGTCGTGCCAGGGATGCTCGTATGTATATCCTTGATCAAATGGATAAGGCTATCGCTGAGCCACGTCCTGAACTGAAAGCACATGTGCCTCGTATCGAAACCATCAAGGTGCCGGTTGATAAAATTGGCGCGATTATCGGTCCTGCCGGTAAGAACATCCGCGCTTTACAGGAAGAAACCAACACAAAAATCGATATTGACGATGATGGCACCGTTTACATTGCCGCTGTTGATGGCGAGGGCTTCAATGAAGCGCGCGAACGCATTTTGGCAATGACCGAAACCGCTGAAATCGGACGGATTTACACCGGTAAATGTGTGCGCGTAACCGATTTTGGCGCGTTCATTGAGATTTTACCCGGTGTGGATGGTATGGTGCACATCAGCCAACTGAGCACGGAGCGCATCGACAAGGTTGAAGATGTCGTGAACGTTGGCGATGATCTCACCGTGATGGTGATTGATATTGCCTCAGACGGCAAGATTCGCCTTTCGCGCCAGGCGCTTTTGGAAGGCTGGTCGGTTGAAGAAGCCTGTGAACGCGATAAACCGGGTGGATCCCGCCCGCGCGGTAGTTCCCGCTCTGGCGGACGCTCTGGTGGTGATCGCCGCAGTGGTGGTCGCTCTGGCGGCGACCGTCGCGACCGCGGCAGCTATGACCGCTCCGGTGGTGATCGTAACAGACGCTAATAATCGATTGCAAGAATGCCT
>JAAZIH010000186.1 GCA_012800995.1 Chloroflexota bacterium | reverse complement strand
ATTTGAGAGTATACTCTTTTCACTCGCCGAAGTGGCGGAATAGGCAGACGCGCGCGACTCAAAATCGCGTACCTACGGGTATGTGGGTTCGATTCCCACCTTCGGCATTCCTCGCAAGATACTTGCGAGGTTTTGCTTTAAGCCTATATCGTTTATTATCCTGCTCTCAAAAATGACTTTTTGAAAAAGCTATTTATCGTCTTCAAAAAGTGATGTGCATTTACATCTGTGTATAAGAAATCTCAATCAATATGCTAAAATAAGTTTATCTAAGCCTAAAAAATGAGGTCTGTCATGGAATCCAAGAGCGAAAAGAATGCGAAACATTATCTCATCGTTGGTGGAGGAATCGCGGGTGTATCAACTGCTGAAACAATCGCCAAAAACGAGCCGGAAGCGAAAATCACCATCATCTGCGAAGAGGCGTGTTTGCCTTACTTCCGTATCAACCTGACTATGTACCTAAGTGGCAGTATGGAGGCTGAGCGTCTCACCATGCACCCTGCCGACTGGTATACCGAAAGAAACATCAAGCTCTTGCTCGACACCGTCGCAACGCGCGTTGATCCGCAAAAGCAAACCGTTCAGCTAAACGATGGTAGCGAATTAAGCTATGACACACTCATTCTGGCAAATGGCGCCTCACCTTTTGTGCCACCCATCAAAGGCGTGGAACTTAAAGGCGTAAAAACGCTGCGCACTATCGAGGACGCGGACGCCATCCTCACAGCAAGCCAACACGCTGCAAAGGTGGTCTGTATCGGCGGCGGCTTACTCGGCCTTGAAGTTGCCGGCGCGATAGCTGAAAGCGGTGGTGAAGTTGTGGTGCTTGAGGCGCAACCCTGGTTATTGCCCCGCCAGTTGGATGAGCACGCCAGCCAGCATTTGCAAAAGCGCATTGAGGCACAAAATGTGCGTGTCTTGTTGAACGTGCAGACAGAGGCGATTTGCGGTGACAGTCATGTTAAAAAGGTGCTTTTGGCTGATGGGCGGAAACTGCCAGCGGATTTGGTCGTCATCAGCGCGGGCGTAAGGCCCAATCTTGATTTGGCACGCAGCGCGGGAGTAAAAACGAACCGCGGTGTCTTGGTGGATAGTGCCATGCGCACATCCGTCGAAAACATCCTGGCTGTGGGTGATTTGTGCGAATGCAATGGCTATGTTTACGGGCAATGGATCCCTGCCAACGCGCAAGGCAAAATTGCCGGCTTAACAGCAGTGGGCAAAGAAGCCACATTTGAAGACTGGAGCCCTGCGGCACTCCTAAAGCTAATGGGTTTCAATCTCTTCAGTATTGGCAAAATTACCCCAACTGAGCCAGATGAGTTTGTAATCGCCGATGAACGAGATGGCAATTATTACAGCTTTCTTTTTGGGCAGGGCAAAATCCTTGGCGCGGTTTTAATTGGCGATACAAAACTTTCCAGAAACATCAAACTGTCTCTGGAAAGTAAAAAGGATTATTCAGATCTGCTTAGCGCCGATACAAGCCTTGACGCTTTGCTTGCGCTTTTAGCTTAGTCCTTTATCGGCACCGATATCGCAGTTATCTCAGTTTTTATCCAAATTCCACAGATGGATATCACGGAAAATTATTTTCTCTCCATCGCGTGTTTTTGTATTGTAATCGATCCACAAACTGAGGGTTCCATAGTTTGGTCGACTGCTGAGGTCCAGATCGCTGATAAAAACACCGTTGAGATAGAAAGAACCATATTGTCCATTTGAAACAAGTGTAATAGTATTTGAGCCACCTTCAGAGCGATCAAGCGAGTGGAGTGTGCTCCACCATCCCTTAACAGTACTCCAATATGATCCTTCACCACCAACGTACGAAAGCTCCCAGTAATCAGGCACAGTCACAAAGAGTCGGAATTGATCGTTAGCTGCTTTTGAGCGAAACAGGAAGCCCATTTCCCAGTAGTCATTGGTTCTTATATAATAGGGATTATCGAATGTTACCGTAATCACAAAATTCTTTATATCTTCAGCAACCAAAACAGTTTCGAGCCATTCATCTGTATAATAAGTTTCTTCCTGGTAAGTTTCAGTCTCCACTTTCGTAGCACCATCAAGAAGATGACGGATTTTTTCCGGGATAAGCTCGGCAATTACTTCCTCTTCTGCTGCCGGGTCCATGGCAGTTTGTTCTGCATCTAACGCTTCCTGTGTCAACGCTGCCTGAGCATCCGCTTCTTCCTGAGCTATGGCGTTGGCGGTTTCTTGCGCTGCAATATCAGCGTTTTGATCAGAGGGTGAACCGCCGAAAGGCTCAGGCGTGGCAAACACATTCTGTGAAGCTGATTGCGTTTGTTGCCTAATCTCATCTACACGTCCTCCAATTTCAATTTCTGATTGAAGGGCTGTGGCGGTTTGGGCTAATGAAGCTGTTTGACCTTTCATCTTGCTATTTCGAACAAGAAGGATAATAAACCCTACCACCAAAAGTAAAACAACAGGGATAATAATTGCTAAAAGCAATGTGTTGCGCTTTTTGGGTGGTGTGTATGAGGGATAAGCAGGTGGAGGGTAACTATATGGTTGAGCTTGAGCTTGTTGATAAAAAGTTCCTTCTTGTGCTGGAGGTGGCATGGCTTGGGCATGCGTGTCAGGAACTTGCTGGAATGGGTGATCGGATGATTGCGACATTTTCGCGCCGCAATTCGTGCAAAATGTTTGCTCTTCGCTAAATTCTGTATGACATTGAGGGCAAATATACATGTTAGACTCCCTTTACTAATATAAAATAACGGAAACTGTACTATATTATACTTTAGTTTTTCGCAATAGGGATTAAATTCCATTAAGAATTCTCTTTTTCGTAAGAAAAACAACCCGAATGCGTTACACTTAAAAAAGTTACTATTGGAGGAAAAATGACTAAAACAGCTTTAATTACAGGCGCGACAGGTGGTTTGGGTGAGGTTTTT
>JAAZIH010000185.1 GCA_012800995.1 Chloroflexota bacterium | reverse complement strand
TGAAAGAAGTCCATCCTCAGCCTGAGGAGGATTATATTCCTCAAATTTTGGAAGAACCACCTGTCCTTAAGAAAAGAGGATTAGGCTTCCAAAAAATAATCGATTTGTTTACTGCTTACTCCTTCATAATTCCTGCCTTTGTCATCATATTCTTATTTGGTCTGTTCCCAATTGGTTACGCCTTCTACATGTCATTAATCAACTGGAATGTAAAAAAGGGCGATTTCATTGGACTAAAGAATTACCTCCAAATTTTCGGTGCATGGAATAATTTCTTTTGGGTTTTGGCTGGTGTTGCCATCCTTTTTATTGCTTTTTTTGTCCAAAACAAAATGGAAAAAGCAAGTAACAAATACAGTAAATACAGTTGGATAGCTTTTCTGGCAATAGCTGTAGTATCTGGTATTGTTTTCTCTAAGGGCTGGGGCGCAATGATGAAAACTGGCGACAAGTCTTTTTTACAATCCCTGGTCAACACGCTTTATTACGCAATGGGTACAGTGCCAACTCAGATTATTATCGGTCTTGTAATAGCTTATCTTCTATACCAGAACATCAAGTTTAAAGAAGGTTTTCGCTTGCTTTACTTTTTACCGTATATCACGCCAGCAGTAACGGCTTCAGTCGTATTCCGAATTATCTTTAATCGAGAAGCCTACTCAATCGCGAACCGAATTATAGGTTTATTTGGAATGGATCCGCTCAAATGGAGATTTGAGAGTAAGCCAATCATGCAACTTTTAGGTTTTAATTTTGAAGGTTTCTGGGCAGGTCCAAGTTTAGCACTCATCGTCATCATGATTTTTGGTATCTGGTCATTTGTAGGTTACAACGTCGTCATCTTCCTCAGTGGATTAGGAAATATTCCAAAAGAAGTTTATGAAGCTGCTGAAATTGATGGTGCTACAAAATGGCAACTTTTTAAAAATATAACTATTCCTTATCTTTCTCCAATAACTTTTTATCTTTCAATGATCTCGTTGATTGGTACTTTTAAGGCATTCAATCATATTTATGTCCTAAAACTGCCTTCAGCAGGCGATTCGGTAGTAACTGCCAGTGTGTATATTTTTGAACGTTTTTATCAGCATACACAATTTGGTCGTGCTACAGCCATGTCAATGGTACTGTTCTTTATCATTTTGGGTTTGACATTTATCCAAAACAAACTTATGGCAGAAAGGGTCTTCTATGGCTAATCAAGATGTTCTTACACAACACATTGGAACAATTAAAAAGACCAACCCTGTGGCAAGGGTGATAGGAAAAATATTCATTTATTTCGTATTAATAGTTGGCGCAATTGTTAGTTTGTTCCCTTTCTTTTGGATGCTTTCACAATCCTTAATGACTTTGGGAGAAACACTCCAAATTAGATGGCTGCCATCCGTACCACAGTGGCATAATTATGCTGAAGCCTGGAGCAGGGCAAAGTTCGGAGATTACTTTTTGAACAGCACCTGGGTTACTTTGGGAACAATCATAGGCGTATTGATTACATCAATCCTTGCTGCCTATGCTTTTGCACGTATTCAATTCCCAGGCAGAAACTTAATCTTTACTTTGTTTTTAGCTACAATGATGGTTCCTGAATCAGTAACACTCATTCCAAACTTGTTTATGATACGTGGGAACATTATCCCATGGGGAAACTGGAACGATACATTTTGGGTATTAACAGTGCCTTTTATGGCAAACGCATTCAGTGTTTTCTTGTTAAGGCAATTTTTTCAACAAGTTCCAAATGAGCTATGGGACGCCGCCCGCATTGATGGGGCAGGACATATGCGTTTCTTAACTCAAATCGTCTTACCTATCAGTACTGCGCCAATCGTGACAGTTATACTCTTCGCTTTTACAGGTGCGTGGAACGCTTTTTCATGGCCACTTATTGTCTCAGGACGAAAATGGCGCACTTTGATGGTTGGTTTGTACAATTTTGTTTCAGAGGCTGGTACTGAAACTCAGCTGCTCATGGCTGGAGCGGTAATTAGTTTGATACCAATCCTCATCCTCTATATCTTTACTCAGAAGCAGTTCACACAGGGTATTGCAACAACGGGTCTAAAGGGATAGGGTACAATAGTTAACAGACGGGCAAACTTAGCCTGTTTGCAAATTTTTAATGTTCAAACGGAGGTTTTGAAAAAATATGAGAAGAAAGATCTTTACAATCATTGCGATGATCCTCATCGCAGCATTTGCTCTGTCGGCGTGTAAAACTACACCAGAACCGAAACCAGAGCCTGTGCAACCCGATACACCGGATCAACCAGTTGAACCGGAAACCCCAGAAAGCATTTGGGCCAATGTGGAACCCGCTAAAGAAATTGTCTTCTGGCACAACCACAGCGGTGACCGCGAAGCTGTATTACAAAAAATCGTTGATGATTTCAATGCTACAAACGAATATGGCATTACACTTCACGCCGAAGTCGCTGGTCGCTATTCTGAAATTTACACCAAGATGATGACCGTACTTGGCACACCAGATGTACCCGATATCGTAGTTGGTTATCAGAACCAGATAGCTATGTATCAATTGGCTGATGCCATTTTTGATATGAACACTATCATTGACGACCCTGTCTATGGTCTTGCTGAAGCGGACCAGGCAGACTATATGGAAGCCTTCTTTGCGCAGGATGTTTATTCATTGTATGACAACCAACGCCTTGGCATTCCACCAAACCGCTCAATGGAAGTTATGTACACTAACTTAGAGTGGTTGAAAGAATTGGGTTACGACGCTCCTCCAACAACACCAGAACAATTCAAGGAAATGGCTTGTAAAGCTGTTGATAATCCCTTCTCCAAGGGCACTGGTGATGCTGAGCCTATCGGTATGGCAATGCGCATGGATGCCTCCAATATGGCGAGCTGGGTGTTTGCATTTGGTGGCGACATCTATGACACCAAAAC
>JAAZIH010000184.1 GCA_012800995.1 Chloroflexota bacterium | reverse complement strand
TGCTGGCAGGATGAGAGCAATTTTCATAATAATGAAACCCGCCCGAAATCACTAACTTGTACTATAATTACATCGCGTGAGTTAACTTGCGTTTTTTAACATTGAAAACAATAGCGAATACTTTAAAAAAGGATGGTTTATGGATTTTTCCTTAACGAACGAATATGCGATGGCGCAAAAGCTCTTTAGAGACTTCGCGCAAAATGAGGTGGCTCCAATCGCGGAAGAGATTGACGAAAATCATCGCTTTCCGACCGAAACAGTCGCCTTAATGCAAAAATACGGCTTTATGGGCATTCCTTTTTCCAAAGAGTGGGGTGGGCAGGGTTGCGATTACCTAACCTACGCGCTCGCGGTTGAGGAAATCTCAAAAGTTTGTGGAACCACGGGTGTTATCCTCTCGGCGCATACCTCATTAGGTGCCGGCGCGATTAACGCCTATGGCACGCCGGAACAAAAAGAAAAGTTCCTGCGCCCACTGGCTGATGGCAGCAAAATCGGCGCTTTTGGTCTCACCGAGCCAGAAGCGGGTACCGACGCAGCCGGACAACAAACCAAAGCTGTACTGGAAGGTGACGAGTGGGTCATCAATGGCAACAAGATTTTCATCACCAATGGTGGCGAGGCGGATATCTATGTCATCTTTGCAATGACCGATAAGTCTGCCGGAACCCGCGGTATCTCCGCTTTCATCGTTGAAAAAGGCACGCCTGGTTTCGAGTTTGGCATCAACGAGAAGAAAATGGGTATTCGCGGTTCTGCCACACGCGAACTCATCTTCCGCGATTGTCGCATCCCAAAAGATCAACTTTTGGGTAAAGAAGGCAAAGGCTTTGGCGTGGCAATGAGCACTCTTGATGATGGCCGCATTGGCATCGCCGCCCAGGCATTGGGCATCGCTGGTGGTGCATTGGAGAAAACCGTGGCGTATGTTAAGGAACGTAAGCAATTTGGCCGCCCGATTTCAGCTTTCCAAAACACGCAATTTAAACTGGCTGAAATGAAAACTGAACTTGAAGCCGCGCGCTGGTTGGTTTACCATGCTGCCAGCAAGTACGACAAAGGCGAAAGACACAGTGTGGAAGCGGCAATGGCCAAACTCAAAGCGTCGCGTGTGGCGAGTTATATCACCAACTTGGCAGTACAACTGCATGGTGGCTATGGTTACATCCAGGATTATGGCGTTGAACGAATGATGCGCGATGCAAAAATTACAGAAATTTATGAGGGCACTTCAGAAGTGATGTTGATGGTCGTTTCTGCTGCCCTTTTGAAGTAGAGGTGCTGATGAAGATTATTGTATGTATCAAACAGGTACCCGATACCACCGAAGTACGGCTTGACCCCAAAACCGGCACATTGATTCGCGAGGGTGTACCTTCAATTATGAACCCTGATGACAAATCGGGTCTTGAAGCCGCATTGCGACTAAAAGATGAACATGGCGCCCACGTAAGTGTGATTACCATGGGCCCCTACCAAGCCGAAGAAATGTTGCGCGAAGCACTGGCCATGGGTGCGGATGCTGCTTATTTGATTACTGACCGCGCGTTTGCCGCTTCAGACACCTGGGCAACATCCAGCATTTTGGCAGCCGCGATTACCAAATTGGACTATGATTTAATTATCACTGGCCGTCAGGCGATTGATGGTGATACCGCGCAGGTCGGCCCTGAAACCGCTGAACACCTGGGTATTCCCAACATCAGCTATGCCGAGGAAGTGCGCCTGGATGGCGATACGCTTTTGGTCAAGCGCCAGTTTGAAGACTTCTCGCATCTTGTGCGCGCGAAGTTCCCTGTGCTCATCACCGCGTTGGGTGAACTCAACACGCCCCGCTATATGACACCCGGTGCCATCTTCGACGCTTGGCGCGAGAAGGAAATCGTTGAATGGAACCGCCCAGACGTGCCCGTTGATGACAGCAATATCGGCTATCGTGGCTCCCCAACGCGTGTGGCAAAATCTTTCCCCAAAACTATGAAAGCACCTGGAATGAAAATTGAAGAAGGTGTTGAGGAATCGGTGGAATTCATTTTTGACAAGCTCAAAGAAAAGTATCTGCTTTAGGTGGAGGTAAACAATGACGATTGAAGACTATAAAGGTGTATTTACTTTTGCCCAACAGGTGCATGGCGAGCTAAGTAATGTGTCGCTTGAGTTGATCGGCAAAGCGCGTGATTTGGCGCAGGATTTGCAAACTGATGTCAGCGTAATTTTGCTGGGGCATGAAATCTCGCATTTGGCGAAAGAATTGATTGCTTATGGCGCGGACCATGTGTTTGTTATTGATGACCCCGTATTGGAAGAATATCGCACTGAACCCTATACCCAAGGTGTGACCGCTGTTATTGACAGCTACAAACCCGAAATCGTGCTCTTTGGCGCGACCGCTATTGGGCGCGACCTGGCGCCGCGTGTGGCAGGGCGTGTGCATACCGGTCTGACCGCTGACTGTACCAGCCTGGATATTGACCCCGAAAGCAAAGAATTTCGCATGACCCGTCCCGCTTTTGGTGGAAACCTAATGGCAACCATTATCTGCCCTGATCACCGACCAGCGATGGCAACCGTGCGTCCTGGTGTGATGGTTAAGGAACTGCGTGATGACTCCCGCGAAGGTGAGATTGTGAAATTCGATGTCGCTTTTGAAGAAAACCAATGCTGGTTCGAAATTGAAGAAGTCATCAAGAAAGTCTCCCACAAGATTGATATCACCCAGGCTAAAGTTTTGGTTTCAGGTGGGCGCGGACTTGGCGACGCGAGCTGTTTTGAGCTTTTGCAAGGGCTGGCAGATGCCCTTGGTGGCGAGGTGTCTTGCTCGCGCGCGGTGGTGGATGCTGGTTGGCAACCCAAAGAGCGCCAGGTTGGTCAGACGGGTAAAACCGTGCGACCCCAGCTTTATATCGCCTGTGGTATTTCCGGTGCCATTCAGCACCTGGCTGGCATGGAAGAATCGGATTACATCGTTGCTATCAACAAAGACCCCGACGCGCCAATCTTCAACGTGGCGGATGTGGGCATTGTGGGCGACTTGCACCGCATCGTGCCGATGCTGACCGAGAAGATTTTGGCTTCACGGCAAGAATAAGCGTTTTTGCTTTGATATTCAACAGAGCCTGCATATGTGTGCAGACTCTGTTTGTGTATATAGCGGGACGCTTGATTTTTATAACTGACGCATGGCATCCGTGCCATGCGTTTTTAGCCCGCGGCGAGACGCCGGGGTGAGAGTAATAAAAAACATCTTCCCGGTCTCCTGACCGTGGAAGGTTTTTCAGCTCTACGGTGAGACACCGTGGGCATGTGTCAAAACGCTCCTATCGGCTTCCAATCACCTCCTGCCGGCGTCCCGCCGTGCAGAAAAGCTTTATTCAAGGCAATATAAAAAAGAGCCTGCTCTCATTGAGAACAAGCTCTTAATCACAAATTATCTGATGTTTACTTCAGCAAAGCCGGGAAGTAATTTGTAAAACCTTCACCCACAACCGCGAAGTCGGTCAGATGGCAAACCGGCAGGCTAAACTGGTTTTGCTCTGGATTGCG
>JAAZIH010000183.1 GCA_012800995.1 Chloroflexota bacterium | reverse complement strand
CCCGCGCCAAAAATGACCACATTTTTATCGAGCAGTCTGATGGCAAGTTCCTCGCATGGGTTGACTTTGTCTTCCTCGATTACACCATAAACCGGGCGCCATTCGCGCATCAGCGCGGCACTTTCTTTGATTACTTCATCCTGCCCAGTGATTAATCCCAATCGGCTCGCTAAGCCCAACAAAATGCCAAAGGAATAAGCCAGGGCGGTGCGTGGCTGGCCATCATGTTCAAAAGTCCAGGCAGTCACGCCAGCTTCAAGTGCCATCTCGCGCAATTTGCCACCCGTGCTGATAGTGAGCAGCGAACAGCCTCTTTCGCGCGCGGTCTGGAAACAATCGAGGGTCTCTTCGGTGTTGCCCGAGTGTGACGAGCAAATCACCAAGATATCCGCGCCTAATGCCCAGGCGGGCAAACCATAATCGCGGTGCGAATAAACCGCTACGTCCGAAATCTCACGCATATAGGAACCGAAAAAATCGCCTCCTATCGCCGAGCCACCCATGCCACAAATCACAATCGCGCGTGGTTTTGGAAATTCTGGCAAGGGAAGCGTCTTGCCCAAATACCAGGCGGCTTCGAGATCATCAGGCAGGCGGTTAATGTAAGAGAGCATGTTTTCGGGATCGGCGAGTTTGAGTTCGTTCATAGAATTATCCTTTTTTATGGGGTTGGGCTGAGTTCCGGCGTGGGACTCGGTTCTTCGGTTGGGGTTGGCGTGGCATCATCAGTAACAATAATGCGCACATAGAAAGGCGAATCAGCGTTCATCCCCAATCCGAAAAGTGTGCCATCCGGAGCTTGCAGCATCCAGTTACCCTGATAAGTGCCCGGAGTAGTGGGAGCGATCATGTCTATGCTCAGGTCAATGGCTTGCCCGGGCAAAACTTCAGCTTCAAGAAAACGTTCATACTGCGCGCCCATCGCGTTCTGTGAATAGAAAACCAGTTTGTAAAGGCGGGTCCATTTGCAAGAGCCAGAATTGACCACGCGCCAAGTCTTAGTGAAAGTCTCTCCGGCATAGAACGTGCTGTTATCGGGAACGGTGATGTCAAAAGGCACGCCCATGCCGGCGCGGTTGCAGGCTTTTTCGTCGGTTGGCGTGATTTCCGGGGTCGATGTGCGCGCGATGGTAGAGATTACAGTAGGCCAAGGTGTGTGGGTAGCGGTAAAGAGTGGTGTGGGTGTAGCGCTTGGCTGATGCAACTGGGTTTCGTGATACGCGTAGGTAAGTTGCATTATGGCTGTTAGTTCAAGCTCCGCCTGACTGAAAGTCGGCGCGGTCTGGCCGAATGGTTCGTCTTCTACGGCTGGCTTACATGCATTCAAGCAAAGTAGCAGCCCTGCGATTATTAAAAAGCCATTTAGCCAGGAGCAGGACTTTTTCATAGCTAAATTGTACCCGAGAATGAAGGCTTACATGAAACTGATGGCTTCGCTAATAGCCCAGAGACTCGTGAATCAAGATGACTTCATACTCCGCACCGGCTGGTTTGCGCCACAGAATCGACAGGTTACGACAAATACGGTGGGGTCGGTCGCAGTCATAGCATTTATCGCCGTTTATCGCGCAAGGCGTGTCCACACCCAATCGCTGGGCGTTGAGCGGAGCGGCAACGTTGCGCGCGCGATACAGCGCTTCTTCAAAGGTTGGTGCGATTTTGTTTTCACCGACTATCAGATAAACTTTTTCATGCCCATGACTAATCGCTGCCACACGGTTGCCAGTGCCATCAATGTTGATGATCTCACCCGTTTCAGCGATGGCATTTACGGAGCTGATATAGACTTCAGCATCGCGGGCTTTCTCTAAGGTGTCCGCGTTACTAAAGTTCTCTCGCGGATACCAGTGCCAATACACATCATTTCGCGCTGAAAGCAAATCCAGCAAGCCCATCGCCTCAAGGGTTTTGGAGCCGCCAAAGCCAACACTGCGATTTTGGATGGCTTCTGTTAAGTAAAGATTGGCTTCTTCTGCTGTCGAAAACGCGCGCACGGTATAGCCAAAATGTTCAAGGTTTTTTGTCAGTTTGCTGAAATCTTTCATGGTTATCATTATCCTCATTCATTTGCATCAAAAGCTCAAGCCATCATGAGCCTTACTGTGATGATACTTTAGAACAGCACCCATCGCAATGCTTATCATGCCCAAACTGCCCGAAAAAATACTATGGTATCTGCTCTGACATGCTATAATTTAGCCATGGAAAATTTAGATAAACGCCCCTTGATTATCGCTCATCGCGGCGCATCGGCTCACGCGCCAGAAAACACTATGCCTGCCTTTCAAATAGCTTATGAGCAAGGCGCGGATGGTATCGAGTTGGATGTCATGCTAAGCAAAGACAATCGCTTAATCGTTATTCATGACTCCACCCTTGATCGCACTACCAATGGCAAGGGCAATGTGCTTGACCATACCATTAGCGAGCTTCATGGACTTGATGCTGGTGCATGGCTAAATGAAACTTTTCAAAACACAAAGCTACCATTATTGGATGAAGTTTATGAGCAGTTTGGAGGCAAATTTCTCATCAACGTTGAGCTTAAGAATTACCATAATCCTAAAGACGAACTTCCTGATGTTGCACTCGCCTTAACCCAAAAACACGACTTGTTGGATCATGTCATCTTTTCATCCTTTAACCCTCGCAATATCGTCAGACTCAAAAAGCTTGATTCCCGCGCAAAAACTGGTTTGCTCTGTCTGCCAGGTTTTGCTGGCAGCCTTTTCCGCGGTCCTATTGGGCGACTATTTGGCTATAACGCACTACATCCCCATTTTTCAGATGTCACCGAGAGCACTGGAAAACGCGCTCATAAGAACAAAAACCAGGTTAATGTGTGGACTGTCAACAAAACAGAAGATTTGATTAGAATGCGCTCCATCGGTGTGGATGCCATCATCACAGACGACCCGCAACACGCGAAAAGCGTGCTGGAACAATAATATGCGAAAGTTTTTGCTCATCGTCTTGATTCTCTGCCTGGCTGTCAACATAGCACCTGTTCAGGCACAAGGAGTGAATCAAGCTGTTTCACCCGAAGATCAGATCATTGCTGACCTGCTCAGCCGCATGAGCCCGCTTGAAAAAGCTGGTCAGCTTATGCTTGTCACATTTGAGGGCACAGATACCGATGAAAACGCTAAAATCACACAGCTCATCAAAGATTATCACATCGGTGGGGTTGTTTTAAGTACCGCGCATGAAAACTTTACCGACCAGGAACCAGAACAATCTACCAAGGCTCTGATAGATTCTCTGCAAAATATCGCTTTTGAAAAAAGCCAAAACACTCCGGATATCAGCAATCAAGACCTTGAAAGCCCCGTTTACATTCCACTCTATGTTGGTATCGCCCTAAACCAGGAAGGCGATCATAGCCAGAAACTCTTAGCAGGTCTTAACAAACTGCCCTCAGAGATGACCATCGGCGCTACCTGGTCAGTTGAACTCGCCAACGCGGCTGGAGAAGCCTACGGTATGGAGCTTTCTAAGCTGGGCTTTAACTTGCTTCTGGGGCCCAGTCTTGACTTGGTTGACACCAGCGACATAAGCCGCGGAGTTTATACTGGCACAAACAGTTTTGGATCGAACCCCTATTGGGTAGGTAAGATTGGCGCAGCTTTTGTACGGGGCTTGCACACAGGCAGCAATAATCGTGTCTCTGTCATTGCCACGCATTTCCCAGGTTTGGGCAGCGCTGATCGCCCACCTAACTATGAAGTTTCAACCATCCAACGCAGTCTCGACCAACTCAAAGAGAATGAACTCGCGCCCTATTTGGCACTCGCTGACACCTCACCTGGAAATGGCAGCATGGATGGGCTGATGTCCTCGCATATTCGCTATCAGGGTTTGCAAGGTAATGTGCGCAGTACGACCCGCCCGGTCAGTTTTGACCCCATAGCACTCCAGCAGTTGCTTGACCTGCCAACACTCACAAGCTGGCGCGCCGATGGCGGCATTGTTGTGAGCGATAGCCTTGGCAGTCCATCTGTAAGAAGTTTTTTTGATCCAACTGGCATCTCATTTGATGCTCAGGGTATAGCCCGCACCGCGTTCCTCGCAGGAAATGACATGCTCTACCTGGACAACTTTGCAGGCTCACATTACGAAGATCAAGCTGAAACAATCCAACGTACAATTACCTTCTTCGCCCAAAAATATCAGGAAGACACTGTTTTTGCTCAAAAAGTAGACGCCTCAGTAAGCCGCATCCTCAAAAACAAACTGTCTCTTTATAAGCAGTTTTCCCTTGATCGGGTCACTAAACCTCTCGAAGCAGTTATTGAAACACCAGCACAAGACCAGCTCATGCTTGAGATTAGCCGCGCAGGTTTAAGTCTTTTAGCTCCAAAAGAGGATTATCTCAACACTGTTTTTAATGAAGGCCCCCTGTTTAATGACTACATCACCATCTTCAACGACAGTCGCGATATCCAGGCTTGTGAAAACTGCGCTAAAATGACCTCCTTAGGTCTAAATGATTTTGGGGATACGCTATTAGGACTTTACGGTAACGCCGGAACTCAGCAATTAGCAGATTTTCGAATTAGTTCTTATACATTCGCGCAGTTATCTGAATTCCTGCAAGACAACAGCTCCCATTCAGCACCTTACATACAGGAACACATCAAAAGAGCACGATGGCTGATTTTCAACATCCAGGACCTTGACCCCGAAGTGCCATCAAGCTACGCTTTGCATCAAATCCTGGACGAAAACATGACTTTGCTCCGTGATAAAATGGTCATCGTTTTCGCCTATGACACGCCATTCTATCTGGATTCAACCGAAGTCTCAAAACTGACCGCCTATTATGGGCTTTTCACACCCTCAAAAGCCAGCCTTGAACTTGCATCGCGGGTACTCATGCACGAAGCCCGCGCCTTAAGTGGCATGCCTTTTTCATTGCCATCCGTAGCTTATGACCTTGAGTACCAGCTATCACCTGATCCTAACCAAATCATCAATCTGGCATTATTAACCAATCACGAAAGCACCCAAACCCTTACAGAGCAAACACCTGAAGCGGAAGACAAGGAAAAACCTGACCCTCTCTTCAGACTTGGTGAAGCTGTTCGCATCCAGGCAGGTCCTATCCTGGACCGTAATGGCAATACTGTGCCAGATGGCACAAAGACAAGCTTCACGATCAAAATGGCAGGCGATTCACTCATCGTTTCAATGCCCGAAGCGTTAACAGTCGATGGTTTTGCGACGATTGAATACCGTGTGGAACGGGATGGCATATTCGCGGTGACAGCCAGCAGTGGCGATGCCACAACCTCCGCCACACTCATCCTGACAACCCAAGGCGGACTGGCTGAAATCATTATGCCCACAGCCACCCCGCTGCCCGAAGCCAGTCCTACGCCTTTGCCAAGTCCCACACCCCAACCAACTCCCACCCCCGATCCTTATCCTCATGGCAAACCCTCAAGCGACCATGACCGAGGCTATCCTACACTCAGCGACTGGTTGCTAATAATCATGCTCTTAGTCATCGCTTTTGGTTTAAGCTACACATTGGGTTATTACTGGTGGAAAGGAAAACAGTGGGCTTTTAGGTCTGGCATTTGCACCCTGTTGGGTGGCTTGGGAGGATACCTCTTGTTAAATAGCGGCATTCCCGCGCTGAACGAGCTCATTCGTCAGAATGGCACATGGTTTATTGTTCAAATGAGTATTGTGGGAATGGTATTGGGCTGGATTGTCGCTTTAGCCTGGTGGCTACTCGACCAAGGACAAAAAAAGAAACTAAATATTCCGAATTAAAGTTATAAGCAAACTAAAAAAGGTCAACCCACCTGCCGCGTAGAGCAAAATCATTTCAGTTTTACTCAGTCCCTGCTGGTCCCTAAAACTCACCTTCCCGGCTAAATGGCGCAAACTGCTGGTTGATTCACCCGTGAGAGCTTTTAGAAAGGTTTTTACAGTTTTTGGGCGTTCATTTGGATGAAGTTCCATCGCCCATAGAATCGCATCCTCTACACGGGGTGAAATTGCTGGATTTATCTCTCGTGGAGCGACCAGGTTTGTCGGGTCTAAAAAGCGATCGCGCACATTCACCGGTGGTGTGTTGGTCAATAGATGGTAAAGCGTGCTTCCAAAAGCATAAATATCGGCACGTCCATCCATCATATTTGAATCACCACCGTATTGTTCTAAAGGCGAATAAAGTGCAGTGCCCTGACCCTGCATAATTGTTATGGTCACTTCCCCCGGCGCGAGAAGCTTTACCAATCCGAAATCCACCAACTTAACAACACCCGCTGGAGTTACCTTGATGTTAGAGGGCTTAATGTCCCGATGTAAAATGGCAGGGTTTTGGTTATGAAGGTAACTGAGCGCATCTCCAATTTGCATAGCCCAATCGAGCACATCTGATTCACGAATAAATTCTTTGTTGGATTCCGCTTTAGCAATCAAAGCGCGCAAATCATCCCCAGGGATATAATCCATAACCAAAAAATCATTATCTCCAATAGAGAAAAAGTCAGAGACTTTGGGCAAATTAGGATGATCAAGGCGCGCCAAGACTGTAGCTTCGCGCATAAACTGTTCACGCGCGTCTTCAAGCATCGCGGGAGGATAGCTTGGGTCATAACTCACTTGTTTCACCGCGCAAAAACGTCCGCAAAGTCTCAAATCTTCAGCAAGCAAAATGGAGCCATAGCCACCCTGACCAATGACCCTTTCGACTTTATAGCGGTCGTGTAAGATGCTCCCGCATGCAAATTCTTGTCTCATTCCAATTCTTCTTTTCAAGCCCGCGTTATCTAACGGGGAATAGATTATAATGAATTATAAGGTATTGTCGAGAATAAATAAAATGGAAGATCCTGTACTTATTGCCAATAACAGTTCCCTTGATGGTCAACAATGGGTCATTACTGACACATTAGTGATTGGTCGTGACGCAAGTTGCGATGTGGTTATCCCTGATCGTCAGGTTTCGCGACGACATGCTCGAATCACTAAGAGCGGCGCGATTGTGATGCTTGAGGATTTGGGCAGTAAAAACGGCACCTACCTGAATGGTCAGCCTCTTACAGAGCCAAGACAATTGGTTGAAGCTGATGAGATTACAGTCGCTTTCACACAAAACTTTTTATTCTTAAGCTCAGATGCCACCATGCCTCTGTCTGGTATTCCGCCTGAGCTAATGTCTGCTTTCCGCTTGCGTTTGGACGAAAGCTCAAAACGCGTATGGGTGCGCGGTGTCGAGCTTGACCCACCCCTTTCTACCCAGCAATATAACCTCCTGGCACTGCTTTACCAGAAAACAGGTGAAGTAGTGAGTCGGGAAGATTTAATCAATGCCGTGTGGGAAGAAGATACCCGCTGGGTCACCGAACAAGCTTTCGACGCGCTCGTTCGCCGCTTACGAGATCGTCTTGCCCAGCTTGATTCTGATTATGACTATATCGTCACCGTGCGCGGGCACGGTCTGCGCTTCCAAAACGACCCGCATTAAGTCAAAAAGCCTACATTCAACTGCAGGCTTTTTTTATATTAGTTTCAACAAAGCTTATGCTTCGTTTTTCGCAGATTCAAAGTTCTTGCGCATAACAAACTTTTGCGCTGCACTATTGACCTCACGCAGCTTTTCAAGAAGCTCGGCTTGCTCGCCACTTTGTTCAACCTGATTGATTAAGCTCCCCATCACCTGGAAAAAGCCATCGTCCAAACCCTCATGTGCCTCCTCCAAGACCTGATCGCGGGTAGCTTCATCTGGTGTCTGCATGAGAATATCAATCAGCTCCAGATAAACGCTGCTCTCATTCGCCGAGCGGAATATAGTCAAAACCGTGACTATCTTCTTCACCCGCTCTTCATCACCAGCTTCCTGCGCCTTCATGAATTCATCATTCAAGACTTCCAAAGTCGCCTGCGTAAATGATGGCAAAGCTGTCTGGGTCGCCTCACTTAGGTTTTCGGCTTCAAGCAAGCTTTCCACCATATCCTTGGCTTCTGCGTACAAAATCTTTTGGGCTTTGTCGATTTCATCGGTCAGTTGCAAGATAGTATCGCGCAAGGTTTCAAGTTTTGCTTTTTCATCGCCCTGAGCTTGCTCAATCTTATCCGTAAGCATCTGGAAGAATTGATAATCCATGCCCCCATGTACCGCGCTGACCAACATGGTCAACTTCACCTTCGACTCAGCGGACTCAATCGTCAAATCCAATAGCTTTTCACGTGTGATACCTTCTTTGCTCATCTCTTGTAATTTATTCATCAACTCCTGGGCTTCAGCGGAATCCTGCGCAATTTTCTTACCCACGGTGGAATGTTCCAACGCCGCACTTTGCAACGCGGCAAGCGCCTGGGCACCCTGTTGGTCACCAGCTGCCAGCGATGTTTGCACCAAACGCGAAAGCAAAATGAAAAATTCTTCTGTCACGCGCTCATCATCCTTTGCCAGCAGATCGGGCAAAGCCTCAGGCGAGGACATCAGCAAACGCTGGATGAACGCCAACTGCTCCTGTTGCGCTTTGAGCATTTCAGGCGTGATGCCATCCGCTTCCAAAATGGTTTCGTAAAGCAATTCTTTGGTGAGCATCGTGCGTGGGCTGAAGATATAAGCCTTGCGCTTTTCAGGTGGCAGGTCATCAACCGCTTTTTTGATCAATGGGCCGATCACACGTTCCTGTTCGTTCACTGGCGCGCCAAGTTCGGGTGGAAAATAGCTCAAAAGCAACTCTTTTTCAGGGTCATGATAGACAATGGGCGTGGGGTAAAAACCCTGGCTGCGACAGTTCGGGCACTGATAATAGTTTGCTTGCCCAGACAGCAAAATCTGTTTGGCATCTGGATTAGTGTTGGTGTCGAATAATCGAATAAGGTCAACCGTAATGGGTGTTTTACAATTAGGACATGGTACGCTTGTTCTTGCCATAGTTTCTCTTTTCTGTGTCAATAGTTACCCCATTATAACAGCGCAAAGTTAAGAATTTTCTTAATATCCAAGGTCATTTTGCTGTATCCTCAACAAAAAACGATTAAACAGAATTATTTTGGCAAAGACCCAAGTTCTAAATTCCCGTACTAATTCTGATAGAATAGATAGTAGAAAATATAGACCATTCACGGACAGGAGGCTCCAATGTCATTTACATTAACTTATGCCAGCATGGCCAATCCGCCTGAGATTTTCCATACTTCTTACGAAACTGCCCTGGCAGAATTAAAAACCAAGCTTGGCAAGAATTATCCCCTCAT
>JAAZIH010000182.1 GCA_012800995.1 Chloroflexota bacterium | reverse complement strand
GGCTTGCTTAGCTCTATCTGTCCCTCCTTGGGCGGAGGCACATAGCCTTTAGCTTTCGGGCTAAGAATAATCAGCTCATCACCAATTTGAATCTTATAAGCCTCGCTTAAGTTATTCCACTTGCGGATGTCCGCGATACGCACCTCATACGCGATGGCAATCAGCCACAAACTTTGACCCGGCTTCACCAAGTGAGTATAAATACCGTTTTCGTCCATCTCGGCGATTTCAACCGGGGTGATTCCCCCGGGCACAAAAGGTTGCCCTGTGCCACCACCTGGCGGGGTATATGAACCCGTGCAAGCCTGTCCTGAAATATATGCGGCTTGCAGAATATAGTAAGTAAAACCATTTGACGCGGTTGCCACACCAGCGCCAACATGACAGTAATTTGGATTGGTGACCGGACGCATATGGTCAGCATCGCTCCACATCACCATAATTTGATCAATCGATAGGTTTGTGCCCATCGCGAAATTTTCGGTCGCGAACACAGTTTTCCCGCCACCATAGCCAGCCGCTTGCAAACGCCCACCCACGTTGCCGATATGCCAGCTCAGGTTTTGGTCCGCCATGGTTTGCGCCGTGCTTTGCGCCACCGCGTTGATGGTGGCGTCCTCAATCAAAGCAGGCAAACCATTAGACATACGCCAGGTATTCATTGCGGAAATAATCTCCCAAGCGCTCACCAAAGTTCTTGGCTTTACCTGAGCGACTGCCTGCACAGGCATAGCTTTTAAGCCTGTGCTTAGAACTAAAAGCATCAACAGTAAACTATTGAAAACTATCTTTCTTTTGGTGTTCATAACTTAATATATACCATATTTTGAGCGCGTCATTTTTTGGGTGTTTCATGTCTTTTCAAAAACAACAAAAAGACAATTATCATTCGGATTCAACTCTCCCGAAAGATTTATAATTTTTTTCAATCCACTTTCTCGCCTAAAGCGATAAGCTCATTCTCAGCAACCCACCAGCCTGGATGCCACTTAAGCGCTTGCCTAAAAGCCCAGATCGCCTGCTCGCGGTTACCCCGCTTTACTTCCGCCCTGCCTAACCACACCCACGATTCAGGAATAGCCGGCTCGGGCGATTGGTCAATCGTCGCTTTGGCCAGGTTATAAACGTCGTTATAACGACCCATGTAGTAATAGGCAAACAGCGGGCCTGTTTGATACCAGGTTACGCGCCAGGGTCTTTCTGATGCGGGCAGCTTTTCATAGATTTCAAACGCGCGGTCATAAGCTTCAGAAGCACCCCAAAAGTCTTGCATTTCAACCAAAATCGATCCACGGCTATACCAGGCAAAGAAAAGTTCGCGATCTTTGCTCGTATAAAGACGCTCGGTAACCTGATCAAGCGCATATTGCTTATTATAGGCTTCGTCCATTTGTTGTCCTAAAATCGCGTGCACTTCATGTTCACGTTCATAGGGGAAGATGACCATGTAGATGTCATCAAACTGCGCCCAATACATTTCCGCTTCTTCGTAGCTCATCTTGATCCAGCCCAAATAAGAGTCTGGAATAGTTAGTTCCCGTTTTTCATCATCGTAACCAGCGATAATGCCATAATGCCCCATCCAGCCCTCGCGGGCATCCATATAACCACGTTCGAAAAGAACCGGAAAACCATTTGCCACGAGCTCTTTCACCAATTGCAGATTGCCCCCATAGCGCACAATCGCGCCCAGCTCAGTATGCTGCTGAACATAGGCTAACATCTCATAAGGCATCACGTTGCGATCCTGCTTGAAAGGCTTTAGCACCTCCGCAGTTACGTTTTGGTCACCCTTCCATCCCCAAAAGCCAAGTGCCATTGAAAGATTAGCCGGCCCACAATTGTTAAAACCTTGCGCTTCAGGTTCGATACCTTCAAGCAGTACTTTTTGGGGCAGTGGCGTTGGAACAGGCGTGTTGGTAGGCACGATGGTCGGCGTAGGCGTATCTTCAATAATCGCAACTGGCACAGACGTTTCGGTGGGCATCAGTGTCGCTGTTGCTGTAGGTGCCATTGCCGTTAAATTGGCAATAGCTTCGTCTGAAAGCACATTTTGATCACTCGGCACAAAAACTTGCTTGTCCGGTGGATTCAAGAAGTAATGAACACGCGCCTTAATTCGCGCAAGATGAAAATAAACGCGATCGTTAACCGATGGAATTTGGTAGACAAGAACAGCCATTAAAGCCAAAACAAGCAAAGCAAGCAAGTAAACCCAGGGCTTTTGCCAAAGAGATCGTGGCGCTAATTGCTTGCGCAAACGCGTTGTGTTTCTGTTTCTTTTCATTGACATACGGCTTGAATTATATCAGGTCTTGAGAAGGCGCGATTTTAACGCAAATCAACGCATACTAAAAGCATAAATATGCTAAGGCAGTTCCTTCTTAATACGGTGTCTCGATGTCCTTCGCCCAATCGCGATGAGTAAGATACCAATCCACCATAGCATCAATGCCTTCGCTCAGGCTCACTTTGGGCGCCCAGCCCAATTCACGTCGTGCCTTGCTCACATCTGCCACGTTCTCAAAAACATCCGCGCGATGACTGGGTATGTATTCCACAATCGCCTTTTTACCCAAGCGTTCTTCGAACAGCGCCAAAAGCGCATTAATCGTAATCACCTCATGCCCACCCAGATTGAAAACATCATAGCCAACCGGTTTCAGCGCTAACAAGGTACCACTAACGATATCATCCACATAGGTGAAACCACGTGATTGTTCACCATCACCCGTAATGGTCACTTTTCTGCCTTCGGCAATCCATTGGCAGAATCTAAACATCACCATATCCGGTCTTCCGGCTGGACCATAAACGGTGAAATAGCGCAAAACGCTCACGTCAAGCCCGTATAGATGATGATAGCTGTAAGCGAAAGCTTCAGCGCCCTTTTTGCTGGCTGCATAAGGCGCCAGAGGATGATCAGTTGGCGCGGTTTCGTTGTGTGGCGGTTTGTTGTCATCGCCATAGAGACTCGAGGTTGAAGCCAATATGTATTTTGGCACCTTTTGATGACGGGCATACTCCAGAGTATTCAGCGCGCCTAAAGTATTCGCTTCAAGATAGCTCCAGGGGTCCGTTGTACTGGCACGCACCCCGGCAATAGCAGCCAAATTGATGACTGCGTCAGCCTGTGGCGCGTGTTTTGCCAACTTGTCAATGAAAGAACGCTGTGAAATGTCCTCCTGCAGAAAATGGAAGCCATCCCGTCCCAAAAGTTGCGCCAGACGATGCTCTTTAACGCGCACATCGTAAACATGGTTGAGATTATCCACACCCCACACGGTGTGTCCTTCGTCCAGCAGGCGCGCGCTAACCCGCGAGCCAATAAAGCCTGCTGTTCCGGTAATGATATAAACACCCATTAGAGTTTAACCACCTTAATATCTTCTGCAGGAGCGATGTCTTTGAGCGCGTTACGCGCGTCAAAAATGAGTTGCGCTTTTTCGTAGATCATCTTGTAGTCAACTTTGCTGTGATTGGTGATTATTGCCACCATGTCAGCTTTTTCAACCGCAGCAACCAGTTCCGTTTCAGATGCCATATTAAGCCCAGCAGCATGCAATTCAGGAATAAACGGGTCGTGATAACCCACAATAGCGCCCTTATCAAGCAAGAGATGGATAATATCCAAAGCAGGCGATTCACGCAGGTCATTGATATCGGGCTTGTAGGCAATACCCATCAATAAAATCGTGCTGCCTTTAAGTGGTTTTTTGAAACGGTTGAGTGTGTCCTGGATTTTTCCCACAACGTATCGTGACATATTACTGTCAATCTGGCTCGCCAAATCGATGAAACGCGCGGTGTAGTTGAGCGTTTTCATCTTCCAGGAAAGATACATGGGGTCCACAGGGATGCAGTGCCCACCAAGCCCAGGTCCGGGGGTGAACTTCATGAAACCAAAAGGTTTCGTCGCGGCAGCATCAACTACCTCCCACACGTCAATATCCATACGGTCACACATAATTGCCATCTCGTTAATCATTGAAATGTTGATCATACGAAAGGTGTTTTCAAGGAGTTTGGTCATTTCTGCCACTTCAGAGGTCGAGACCGGCACGATGGTTTCCAATGCCTGCCCATACCATGCTGCAGCAACTTCGGTACAATTTTTCGTTATACCGCCAACAACTTTTGGCGTATTATAGGTGGTGTAATCTTTTCGTCCTGGGTCAACTCGTTCAGGCGAAAAAGCCAAAAAGAAATCCTCTCCCACTTTAAGGTCGCTGTTTTCGGTCAAATTACTTAAGACCAGTTCGCGGGTTGTGCCCGGATAGGTGCTGGATTCCAGCACAATCACCATCCCGCGATGCAAATAGGGAGCAATTTGCTGACTGGCTAAAGCGATAAAAGACATATCGGGGTCGCCTGTTTTACGCAATGGGGTTGGCACAGAAATAGAAATTGCATCGATTTCAGCTAAGACAGAATAATCTGTTGTCGCGCGAAACCGACCGGAATCTACATGCTTGCGCAATTCAGCGTTGCTCACATCGGTGATGTAGCTTTCGTTGTTATTTAGCTTTTCAACCTTTTCCTCATCGGAATCAACCCCCACCACATAAAATCCAGCTTTGGCAAAAGTAAGCGCGAGTGGCAAACCTACATAGCCAAGCCCAATAACAGCCACATTTGCTCTGCGTTGTTGGATGAGTTGCATAAGTTCTTCTTTAATCATAGTTCCTCGTAAGCTTTTCTCTTAAAACAAAGTTAATTGAACAGGCGAATCGGGTTCTTCTTCTT
>JAAZIH010000181.1 GCA_012800995.1 Chloroflexota bacterium | reverse complement strand
TGTTCAGCACTAAGGCGTTCGTATAAACCCGGCGACTCGGTCAAGATGCCCACATTGCGCCGAATTTCAGTATCGTCAACGCCCACTTTTAGTCCATAGACTTCTGCTGAACCAGAGCTTGGACGAATCAAACTACTAAGCATGCGCACGGTCGTGGTCTTGCCAGCGCCATTTGGCCCCAAAAAACCAAAAACCTCACCTTCAGCTATTTCCAAGTTAAGCCCATCAACAGCAACAAGCGTTTCTTTTTGTTTCTTTCCGATTTTGAATGTCTTTTTGAGGTTTTTTGTTTTAATCATAGGCTTTCCTTACTTAAGGCTCTTAGCAATTGTAATGTAAAAAAAAAGAGGCTGGCGAAACCTCATCGATTTTGCCAGCCTCCGCTTTAGTAAGCTTTTTTGTTACGGTTTATGAACCTCATTTCTTAATGATTGGGAAGTAAAGGTTCCAAACTGGTTTCTTGACAATAGTAAGTGTAACGGTAACTACTTCACTGTAATATTCACCATCAAAGGCTTTATAGGTAAAGGAGTCCTCACCATAATAACCAGCATTGGGAACATACATGAAGCTACCATCAGCGCTCAAGATGAGCGTACCATGTTGTGTGGTGGTAACCAATACAGCAGTCAAGGGGTCATCGTCCGGGTCGCTGTCGTTTTCAAGCACACCAGGCGCGGCAACATTGAGGATTTCATCCTGATTGAGCGTATATTCATCTTCAACAGCTACCGGCGAAGCATTTACAGCTATAACGGTAATTGTGAAGGTCTGGCAATCCTCAAGTTCGCCATCGCTTACACATAAGGTAATCTCGTGTTCGCCAACTTGTTCATGGGTGGGTGTCCAGGTGAACTCGCCGGTTTCGGGGTCAATCGCGGCACCTTCCGGAGGATTAACAAGGCTGAAGGTTAGCTCAGTATCATCCACATCGGACGCGGTCGCGATAAAGGCGAAGGGTTCCAATTCAGGAATGGTGAAGTCTGGAATTTCATCCAGTACCGGCGCGTCGTTTACTGGGGTAACGGTAATGGTTACGGTTGCCCAATCAGTCCAGCCACTGTCAGGTTGCGGGTAGCTTAATAAGGTATAGGTAAAGCTATCCGTACCGAAGAAGTTAGGATCAGGTGTGTAGGTAAAGGAACCATCAGAGAGTAAAACCAAAACACCGTGACTCACATTGCTACGCAATGCCGCACTCAGCACGTCGCCATCAACATCATAGTCATTTTCGAGCACACCAGGTGCAGCCACTGTAAGAACGTTGTCTTCAGCGACAGTATATTCGTCATCTACTGCAACAGGCGCATCATTGACCGGATTAATGGTAATGGTCACGGTTGCCACTTCGCTTTCAAGCGCGCCATCGCTGGCCTTGTAAGTGAATGTATCAGTGCCGTTGTAGTCCTGATTTGGTGTGTAAACAAAGCTACCATCCGCATTAAGCACAAGTTCACCATGGCTAACGTTTTCTACCAACACCGCGGTTATAACGGGGCTATCGGGATCAGTATCATTTTCGAGCACACCCGGTGCGGGAACGTTGAGCACAACATCTTCATCAGTCGTATAAGCATCGTCTACGGCAACAGGCGGGAAGTCGACATTATTGACTAACACTGTCACATTGGTACAAACTCCAAACGCGCCATCGCTCACGCAAACCTGGAAGAGATAAGTTTGTGTGCCTTGATTAACGTTAGGCGTCCAGGTAAAGACACCTGTAACCGGGTCGATTGCGGCACCTTCTGGTGCGTTCTTCAGGCTGAATGCCAAAGTTTGCACTGGGATATCGGGGTCAGATGCTTGCGCGGTAAAGGTCAGCAGTTCTAACTCATCAACCTCTTGATCCGGAATGGGATCGATAACTGGAGGTAAGTTAACTTCAAGCACCGTAATGGTCACTTCAGCTTCAGCACATTCGACTGGTTCGCCATCATCGCATGCCCTAAAGGTAATGGTGTAAACGCCAGGACCCTGGGCTTCAGTGGGCGTCCAACTGAAGGTTGCAGTAACAGGATTCAATGTGGCACCTTCGGGAGCGTTTTCCATGCTGTAGCTAATATTTTGAGCAGGCTTATCAGGATCTGTAGCCTTGAGAATGTAGGTAACTTCGGTGAGCTCATCGATCGTTTTGTCTTCAATCGGATAGAGGAACTCTGGTGGCAAGTTGACTTCAAGTACGGTGATGGTCAGTTCTTGCTCATCACACAAGACAGGATCACCGTCATCACAGACTTTTACAGTAAAGGTGTAAACGCCAGGACCTTGCAGTTCGGTGGGCGTCCAGGTGAATTCACCCATCGTCGCGTCAATCACCGCGCCAACCGGGGCGCCGACAAGACTGTAAGTCAATGTATTCGCAGGCAAGTCAGGATCAACTGCCACAACGGTGAAGCTGGTGAGCTCCATCTCATTGATGGTCATATCTTCAAGCGCAGGTTCGATGCTGGGTGCAAGATTGACCTCATTCACGGTTACATTGAACGTGGTTTCATCACACAAGACAGGTTCGCCATCGTCACAGACTTTGACGGTAATCGTGAACACACCGGGCCCTTGGGCTTCAGTAGGCGTCCAGGTGAACAGACCAGTCGCAGCATCAATAACAGCGCCATCCGGGGCATTTACCAGGCTGAAAGTCAGAGTCTGATCTGGTAAATCAGGATCTGAAGCTTCAGCTGCAACAGTGAGCTCTACCAACTCATCTACAGTTTTATCAGTTATCGGATAGAGCTTTGGCGCGATATTAGCCGCCAATACAGTAACCTTAACTGGTTTCTCATCGCAAAGCACGGGTGTGCCATCATCGCAAACTTTCACGGTAAAGTTATAGACCTGATTGCCTTGTTCCGCGGTCGGCGTCCAGCTAAAGATGCCTGTTACGGGGTCAATTGTGGCACCTTCAGGGGCACCTACCAGGCTGAATGTCAGAGTTTGTTCGGGCGATTCTGGGTCTGTTGCTTCAGCGGTAAATGTTAAGGTCGTGAGCGCTGTTACGGTTTGATCTTCAATGGGATAAAGATCCGGTGCGGTGTTTGTGTGAGTCACATTAATGGTTACCGTGGCAGTGTCGCTATACTCTGCCATCAAACCAGGTGTAGCATGCATCGTGTATTCAAAAGTGTCGATACCGGAAAATGCCGGGTCGGGTGTATAAACGAAGCTGCCGTCTTCGTTGAAGACCAGCGTTCCATTGGCAGGTCCACTATTCTCCACCAACGAAGCTGTAATCTTGTCGTAGATGTTCGGGTCAGTATCGTTTGCCAAAACGCCAGGCGCGTCAACTTCCAGAGCGACACCCTGGTTGGTTGTATATTCATCATCCACAGCTGTAGGCGGATGGTTGAGAATGAGACTAATCAAAACCGGGTCATGGTCAGAAGAGCGATAAGCATCCGGGCTGTAAAGCTCTTGCTGTGCTACTGGTTTGAATGTCATGTCATAGTCGAAGACATCGGATTCGTCAGCATTAATATTCCAGAAATTAGCATCCAGGACGTAAGAAGCAAATTTCTTGTTTGCCAAAGCATGATCAAGATAACCAGTGCGTCCGTCAAAAACGTAACCGTAGGCATTATCACCGCGGAAGCGTTCCACTAAGTTTATGCAGTCATCAGCAGTATCTGCGATGCCGTCTGCGCCAAGTTTGATCGCGTCGATGGGGTCTTCTTTGGCATAGGCGTTCAGGTCACCAATGATGACATACATGCCAGAACCAGCATCGGTTGGGTCTGTTTCAAGCCAGTCCACCAAAACTTCTGCTGCTGCAGTGCGGGTAAGGTTACAGTTGCCCTGTCCATCGCCCATATCTGGATCACCCACGCAAGCAGATCCTTTCGATTTGAAGTGGTTCACAGAAACGGTAAAGATTTCATTGGTGATTTTATCTTTAAAGCTTGCCGCGAGGCTGGGGCGGTTGCGTGTGGTGTCATAAGCGGGATCAACAGTTTCATCCAAAATAGCAAAGCTGCCAATCTGGTCAACTTTGGCAGGTTTGTAGATGAAAGCCTGTTTGATGGCATCCGTGCCAATGTTACCCGTTGCCACGTAAGCATAAGTGCCTGGAGCGGTGGCGGCGTTGAGACCTTCTACAAGGTCAATGACCGCGGCATCGGCAGCGATATTAGGATGTTCGTTTTCAATTTCAATCAGACCGATCACGTCTGCTTCCATGCCCAGAATAGCGGCAATGATTTTAGTGCGCTGGCGGGTGAGCTCTTCTGCCGTATCCGCGCCACGACAATTCATGTTGCCAGCAGGACCACAAATGTTTGATCCAGTGTCAATAGTCACAAAATAGTTGAGCACGTTCAGGCTGGCAATGCGGATTTCGCCTTCCACGAGCGATGGCGCGGCCGGGCGTGGATTGAGTGATTCGTAGGTAGCTGTGCCAACTGGCTGGATTTTATACTCGCCAAAGTTGTAATCCATGACGCCAGTAAGCCCAGTTACCGTATCTCCGCCACGGAAATAGTGCTCTTTGGTGAACTGAGTGCCATCAGGATGGCGTAGGTAAGGTGGATTCTGGGTACCAAGTGTGTCATCAACCTTAATCATATCAAGCTGATAAGCCGCTTCGGCAGCGATGGCGTCCGCGCCCGGTTCATTTGAATGTGTGGGACTGAAATGGCGACTGCTTGCCAGCACGATTTCGCCATAGCGGTCATAGTTGTAATATTCAGAAATATAAAGATCTTGCGGGAAGGTAACCAGCATACCTTCATAGGCTTCGTAGCTTCTCGGCGCGGTAGTGGGCAAGGTCAGCACAACCGGTTCAATCGTCTGACCGGTACCGCAGACCATCACTGTTGTCGAATTGGTAGGTGTAATCTGGGTCAGATTGTAGTATTCACTCACTTTACCGGTAATGCGCAAGGCATCGCCAACGTTGACGGTTGGGTTGGTGCTGTACACAAAGATACCGTCTGAAGTTGTGGGGTCGCCATCACCAAGGGGATCTTGAATGAAATAACCGTTCTTGCCACCCACCTGGAAGTTGGCTGTCACGACGCCTTCGGTAGTCACCGTTTGTCCAGCAATTGGGCTGGCATCACCAGAACCCTGAATATCATAAATGGCTGTAAAGGGATCACCACAACCTGCCACAACGTTAAATGTGGAAACAAAATCAGCTGCCATGTTTTGGTTCGTAGCGTTGACAACCAAGTCCTTGTCGATAGTCACCGTACAGGTTTCACCCGTGTCGAAATCAACATCTGGATTTAAGGTATAAACAGGATTGGCGTCAGTAACCGCGGCTGTATGATTGCCTGATACGCTACAAGTGATATCGTACCAACCGGCACTTACCGTAACTTCTTCGCTAAAGGTGATAGTGATATTGGTATCTTTGGGAGCGCTCGCGCCATTGGCAGGGACAATCGAATCAACTGTGGGGCCGGTAGGAGCAGGGCCACAAAGGTTGATAGGACTTGAAGTATTGCGTGGCGCGGGCGTGAGCGCTTCAAAGTCATCGCCGTTTTCGTCCGTGTCCTGGCAACCGCCTGATTTGCGTTGCGCTGAAAGCGCGTTGCCTAAGGTTGGGGCAGCGGCGGCACCCTCATAGAAGTTAGCGTTGCCAAAACCGAGCAAGTCAATGATTCTTGCTAATTGTGTGGCATCACAAGGGTTTGAGCCACCATTGCATCCTAAGGATGTCGTGCCGGTAACCAAAGCCACCTTTCCTGCCGAAGCACCCATGGCAATAGGCGTTGGGTCTATATAATCCGGATCCGGAAGCGATGGAACATCTCCATTTCCAGCAGCTTCTTGCACCAGGAAATATTGTCCAGGCTCTAAGCTGACATTTGGAAGCTCGGTCAGCTGGGTCGCACTCGCACCAAAATTTCCGGCACCGGTAGCGCTCGCGTATTGAAGGGACAAGCCATCCAACGAGACGGCAGCCGTACCGGCATTAAAGATTTCAATAAAGTCATGCTTGTACGGGGCACCGCTGTTTCCGCCGCCACCGTAGACCTGGCTAAGCTTGAGCAAGACAGGATCTTGAGTTGGCGTACAGCTATATGTTTCGCTGGCGGAGTTGCGTGGGAGTGGCGTGGCTGCGATCAAATCTTCATTGCTTTGGTCAGTATCCTGACAGCCAGCATCCTTACGTTGAACTGAAAGTCCTAACGCGCCACTGGGTCCTGAAGCGTCTCCTTCATAAAAGTTTACGCCTCCGTAGCCCATTCGGTCGATGACTCTTGCCAATTGCCCATCAGAACATGGGTTAGTTGAGCTGCTACATCCCAAAGCTGTTGTTTCGGTAACCAATGCGACTTTACCAGAGCTTACATCGATTTCAAATGGGCTTGAAGTCGATACGTCAAAATCTGGCTCAGGAATTGAGGCTTGACCTTTTTGAGTTTCTTTAACCTTGATTAGGTAATAGCCTCCTGCTGGAATAATATCACTCGGCAATTCGATTAGCGAAGTTAAGGGATCACCAAAATCAAGTGATGAAGCTGCAGCATATTGCAGAGACAGTCCCGCTAATGAAGCATCCGTTGAGCCAGCATTGAAAAGCTCGATAAATTTTTCCTTATAGGGAGAATTATCGAGACCTCCGACACCAGATATTTGGCTAATGCGCAGGTTGCTGGCGGCATAAACCGGCTGAACGGGCTGAAAGCCAATCATGCCAAGCACCATTGCAAATATTGTTAATATGTATATAACTTTACGAGACATTTTTCCTCCTCAGGACGAATGGGATTTAAGAAAGTTCATGTACCCAATTCTATCATGCTTGTAAGTAAAATTAGTGGATTACAGTCTATCAATTTGTAATTTCTTGATTAGAAAATTTTGATATGGACTTTACCCCAAGTATTGGTAAATCGTGGTTACAGTTATCAACATGGCAACAATCCTCGGTCTTCCTGAGCAAACAAGTCCTTAAAATTAGCCCCATTAGATATCGAAAATTGACTAATACCATTTCAATTCGGCGCATGCCAGTTTTCTGGAACTGCCTCTTATCACAATTACAGCATATTCTGCATTGTGCACGACAGGTTTGTTAGGCTCGCCTAACTTGCAAATGGTAAAATCCCGTTTCACGTGAAACATATTAAAGTCCAACAAGCATCATGTTTTGTATACCAAAGTAAATGATGTGACTGATTGGTAGCCACGTCGGGTTGTTTATCACTTTTCAATAACAGGATTAGCAGCTATACACAAGAGTTTCATCTGCAATTCAAAAGTTCGGGAATCAAGTACGCCATAAACACTTATATCTATCTTGATCTAAAAAAAGAATGTCTCAATATATCCTGTTCTAAAATAAATTCATTTTGGTTAAGTTTTTTTCGAAGGATGGGAATCTCACGTGGAAATCTATTTAAACAAAAAGCATCAACTTAATTCAGGTGAAACAATTTGCGATATTGCCAAAATTTTATAGGCAATAGTTCGCTCCTTTAGATATCGGATTTGGTTTCTCAAGGGGCTTCGTGTCTCGATGCGTGGTAATCTAAGTGGGTGATATCCTTCATCAATGTGCACCTCAATATCTTTGTATGGTAACCCAATTATTTCCAGACACCGAGTACGGTATGCTTCATATCCTCGGTTCTTAAAGTGTATACGATGTGCTGACCTGTTTACATGAACTAATGCGAATCGCTTGACCCATTTGAAAATTGGGTGTAGAATATGCGTCCATTAACAAATGCTCTCGTAGCTTAATGGATAGAGCACCTGCTTGCGGAGCAGACGGTTGCGTGTTCGAATCACGCCGAGAGCATTTATTCTTTTAATCTCCATTATCCACCTCATTCATTAAACCTTATAGCGATTTTCTGTCTCATATTTGGTCTTTTTGTGTTGACTTTCTAACCACTCACTCCTTGGCGATGTTTCACGTGAAACGTGCTAATAATTCTCTGGGGCTAATTCAACACTTATTTTTATGTATCGTTTTATGGATTCTTACTTAATGGAATTGCATAAGGATCTACCATGTATTACCAGTTTTGCCTGAATTTCATTTGTTGCACAATCGGTTATCAGCTGGTCAAATTTAAGGTAAAATTGGGCATTATTGTACTTACTTTATAACGCAATAGAAATCAGGATACATTATGAAACTAATCGCAGTAAATTCTTACGAAGATTTAAGTCGACAAGCAGCCGACATTATGGAATCACAAATCCGCCAAAAACCGAATAGCGTTCTTGGCCTGGCAACTGGCTCCACGCCATTGGGATGCTACCAGGAACTTGTGCGCAGGCATCAAGCCAGTGGTCTCGACTTTAGTGAAATATCTACCTTCAACCTTGATGAGTATTACAATTTACCGCCCGATAATCCCAACAGCTATCACTACTACATGAACCACTTCTTTTTTGATCATATCAATATCGACAAAAATGCTACACACATCCCTAACGGAATGCCAATAGATTTGTTA
>JAAZIH010000180.1 GCA_012800995.1 Chloroflexota bacterium | reverse complement strand
TTTACGACTCCAACAAGCGCATTTCGCCCGCTCTCGCGGAGTTAAAAGAGATTGGAAATTATCGCCATTTACTGGCACAGCTTGTGCGGCGGGATATTTTAACCCGCTATAAACGCTCTTTCTTAGGCGTGGCATGGACGATGCTTAATCCATTGGGCACGATGCTGGTTATGACGATTGTCTTCTCCAACATCTTTAAAGCAAGCATGCCTGGCGTGCCTTTTCCGGTTTATATTCTAAGCGGTCTTGTGGTTTGGAATTTTTTCTCTCAGGGTACCAATGCCTCAATGAGCGGTCTGGTTTGGGGTGGCAATTTGCTCCAGCGCATTTTCGTTCCCAGAACAATTTTTGCCGTTTCTGCCGTTGGTACAGCCCTGGTTAATACCATCATCGCGCTTGTACCCCTAATCATTGTGATGCTCGTTACTAAAGCAACATTCAGTTGGGCTTTGCTCTTTTTGCCAGTTGCCATCATTTTAATCGCCTTTTTTACCTTAGGTTTTGGTTTACTGATTTCATCATTGGCTGCCTTTTTCCCAGATGTGATGGAGATGTATCAAATTCTGCTAACTGCCTGGATGTACTTAACTCCCATCATTTATCCTGAAAGCATCATCCCTGAGCGTCTCCAAACGGTATACAGACTTAATCCAATGTATTGGCTCGTTAGGGTCTTCCGCGCGCCAATCGTTGAGCAATCATTACCAGCCTTGCGCGATTTCAGTATCGCAGCCGCCATTTCTTTCATTATGCTCATTGTGGGCTGGCTTGTATTTACGTCAAAATCGGATGAGTATGCCTACAGAATCTAACCCCATCATCATTTTAGAGAATGTCTCCGTGCGCTATCGGCTCCCAAGCGAGCGCATTGGCACGTTGAAAGAATATACCATTCGTCTTTTACAGCGCCGCTTGAAGCATCGTGATTTTTTAGCGGTGAAAGACCTAAATTTAAGCGTCCAACAAGGCGAAGTCTTTGGTATCGTTGGCGATAATGGCGCCGGCAAAAGCACACTTTTGAAAGTCATCTCTAAAGTCTTGCGACCCACAACAGGGCGTGTGCGCATTTATGGCAAGATCGCGCCTCTTCTGGAGCTTGGCGCAGGATTTCATCCTGAGCTAAGCGGTCGCGAAAATGTCTTTCTAAATGGCGCGCTGCTGGGTTATAGCCACGAAGAAATGAGTCATGTCTTTGATGAAATCGTTGAATTTTCGGAATTAAGCGAGTTTATTGACGCACCCATTCGCACCTATTCCTCTGGCATGTACGCTCGGCTTGGTTTCGCGGTCGCCACAGCGCATCAACCCGAAATCTTGATTGTTGATGAAATTTTAAGCGTGGGCGATGAAGCCTTTCAACGCAAGTGCACTGACCGCATAGCAAACTTTCGTGAGAATGGTGCAACCGTTTTGATGGTATCCCATAATTTAGATTTAATCGCCGAAATGTGTAATCTCGCGGCATGGCTCGACCATGGCAATTTGATTTACACGGGCGAATCAGAGCAAGTTATCGCAAAATACAGAGAAGGTGCAATCTAACATGGACTTTATCCCACTTGAGATTCCCGAAGTCGTCTTATTGGTCCCCAAGGTTTTTGGCGACCATCGTGGTTTCTTTTCGGAAACCTTCCGCGACAATCAATTCAGACAACACATCGGCAATTTTGACTTCGTTCAGGATAATCACAGCGGTTCAAGCCAGGGCATTTTGCGCGGTCTGCACTATCAAATAAAACAAGCGCAAGGTAAATTGGTGCGCGCCGCGGCTGGTGAATTTTTTGACGTCGCGGTTGATTTACGCCAGGGATCTCCCACTTTTGGCAAGTGGGTTGGCACAGTTTTGAATGCCGAAAACCGCCATCAGCTCTGGATACCCCCTGGCTTCGCGCATGGCTTGTATGTGCTTAGCGAATGGGCTGAAGTGCTCTATAAAGCAACTGATTACTACGCCCCAGAATGGGACCGCAGCTTGCGTTGGGACGATCCCGCCATCGGCATCAAATGGCCCTTGATAAACGGGCATCCCCCGACATTGTCCCAAAAAGACTCTGACGCGCCAACATTATTAAATAACGCAGAAACTTATCCGATCGGATGGTCGGCAAAACAACCTTGTGAGGAGACACAATGAAAAAAGTTTTAGTCACCGGCGGAGCTGGGTTTATCGGTTCCAATTTCGTCCATTACATTTTGAAACATCATGAGGATGTTTTTATCGTCAACCTGGATGCCCTGACCTATGCGGGAAGTCTGGAAAACCTCAAAAACCTGCCCGCGCCTGAACGACATCTTTTCGTTGAGGGCAGCATAACAAACAGGGAACTAATCGATAAGCTCTTTGCTGAACACAAAATTGACACCGTGATTCATTTCGCCGCGGAGTCGCATGTTGATCGCTCAATCCTCAACCCCGGTGTCTTTGTGGACACCAATGTTGTGGGCACTTTTGTCTTGCTTGAAGCTGCCAGACGTGCCTGGCTCGTAGATAAAATTGTGCCCCTTGAGCAATGTCGCTTCCATCATGTAAGCACCGATGAAGTCTTTGGCACGCTCGCGCCAGAGGATCCGCCCTTCCAGGAAGACACCCCTTATGCGCCACGCTCGCCTTATGCCGCTTCCAAAGCCGCCAGCGATCATTTTGTGCGCGCCTACGCCGAAACCTATGGGCTGCCCGTGAGCATCAGTAACTGCACCAACAATTACGGACCCCGTCAATTTCCTGAAAAACTCATTCCACTCATGATCCTCAACGCGGTAACTGGCAAGCCCTTACCTATATATGGTGACGGCATGCAAATCCGCGATTGGCTCTATGTGGATGACCATTGCCAGGGCATTTGGATGGTCGCTACCAAAGGACGACCCGGAGAAACTTATTGCATCGGTGGCAATAACCAACCACCCAACATTCAAATTGTTAAGACGATTTGCAGCATTTTGGATGAGCTCTTGCCAGATTCAGAGTTTACACCTCACGAACAGCTCATCACTTACGTCATCGATCGTCCTGGCCACGACCGACGCTATGACATCACCATTGACAAAATCAACAGCGAACTCGG
>JAAZIH010000179.1 GCA_012800995.1 Chloroflexota bacterium | reverse complement strand
TATCATCGGGCATGTAACCAAAGAAGGCGCGATTGCCGGTCCGCGCGTGCTTGAGCATATTGTGGACACGGTCTTGTACTTGGAAGGTGAGCATTTTCAAAGCTATCGTCTTTTGCGATCGGTAAAAAACCGCTATGGTGCTACCAGCGAAGTGGGCGTTTTTGAAATGCAGGAACGCGGCATGGTGGAGGTACGCAATCCCAGCGAAGTCTTTTTGGCTGAGCGCATGGTCAACGCGCCGGGTTCAGCTGTGGCGGTTACCATGGAAGGCACCCGTCCGCTTTTGGTGGAAGTGCAAGGCTTAACCACCCCTACTAACTTCGGCAACCCGCGCCGTATTGCGAATGGGATCAACTTCAATCGATTGCTGATTATTGTGGCTGTTTTGACGCGTCGCGTGGGTCTTAATTTGGGCAATCAAGACGTAATAACCAATGTGGTGAGTGGATTAAGACTCGAAGAACCCGCGGCTGATTTGGCGGTCGCGACCGCTTTGGCATCGTCCATGCGCGATGTGCCCACGCGTGCGGATACCGTGTTGATTGGCGAGGTTGGACTGTCTGGCGAACTGCGCATGGTGGGGCAAATGCCAACACGCCTGCGTGAAGCTGCGAAGCTGGGTTTCAAACGCGCTATTGTGCCCCGTCGCGCGCGAAAGGGCGAACCCTGGCCCGAAGGTGTTGAAATTTTAGAAGCGCGCTCTTTGCGCGACGCGCTCAAGCTGGCGTTTGTTGAAGAGGAGAAATAAACAGCTCTGATATGCTCTAATGTGAACGCGCGTTTTGGCAAAAAAGGCTATTACTATGGTGCTAAAATCGTCAATAGCTTGGTAGAATCAGGCTATAGCCTAAAAGACTTGACAGTTACGCCATCGGAAGAAATCGTTAAAATCTACGATTCCTTAGAATAAAGAAGGTTGTTATGAAAAAGAACTTACTTGATTACATTCCCTTTTTGCGTCGTCTGCGACGCAATCACGCTTTGGAGCATGCCACAATGCAAGTACTTTCCGAGCGCTACCCTGGCTTGCGCATGGCAGGCATCTCGAACCCGAAAGGCTTTCTGATGGTTGCTGACCTGCCAACAGAGTTGATGACTGAAGCCACTTTGGATGCTAAACGCCGTTTACAGGCTGGTGAAATCGAGTTAGCAGTCCATCCCAATTGCGGTTCAAACATTGCTGTTCCGGCGTTTGTGGCAAGTATGGTCGCGGGCAGTGTTTTAGCGCTGACGACCGTGCACGAAAAGAAACCCAAGTGGTATCACTATCTGGTTGCTACCGCCTCCGCGGTAACCACTTTTTTTCTTGCCAGACCTTTGGGTCCGATAACGCAAAAATACGTCACAACCAATGGGGACATTGGGGATACCCAGGTGACCAGTGTGTTTACCCAAAGAGTTCTTAACGGATCCGTTCACAAGGTGGATACCGAGGCATAAACATGGCTGCTGAGCCAGTCCTTTACCTCTTGCGGGGAGATGACAGCACACGTTTTCGTGAGCTCGTGGCAGGATTTAAGGAAGCCTTGGGCGATCCGGATACTGCTGACCTCAACACATCTCTCCTGGATGGTGAGGCATTAAACATGGATAGTCTTAGCGCCGATGTTATGGCGATGCCCTTTTTAGCGCCGCGCCGTCTGGTAATCATTGAAAACGCGCGCGCTTTTTTGGCGAAACAGGTTAAAAACAACAAAGAACGCCTTCTTAAATTGTTTACAGAACTCCCCGAAACGACGCAATTAGTCTTGTTTGTTGACGACCAGGTGATTAAACGAAGTGGCAAAGTTTCCTGGGAAAATGCCAAAAGCTATGACTGGGTGCTTGACTGGATCAATGAAAATCCCTCCCGCGCGCAAGTGATGAATTGTTCCTTGCCTGATGTTTCCGAAATGCCTGTGTGGATTCGGAAATATTGTAAAGACAACGGTGGCGCGATGGATAACTCCGCCTCTGTCTTGCTCGCGCAATATGTGGGCAATGACACGCTTCGTGCCGGGCATGAAATTGACAAGCTCATTGCCTATGTCGGGGAAGGCGGCACCATCAGCACCAAGGACCTCATTTTGCTGACCACACAAGACCAGGAAGGCGATATTTTTGCTCTGGTTGATGCCTTAGGCGAACGCAATGGCAAAAAAGCGATGGAGCAGTTTTTATTACTTACCGAAAAAAGCGATGTCATGGAGCTTACAGGCATGATTCATCGTCAGTTTCGCTTGCTCATTCAAGCCCGCGAAGTGATGGATGAAGGCGGGCGCCAGGATAAAGTGCAGAGCGAACTCAAAGTAATGGCATTCATCGCCCGTAAGCTTTATCAACAAGCCAGCCGTTTTTCCATGGCGCAGCTACTCGACATTTATGGACGTTTATTGAAAATTGATGAGGACATCAAAACGGGTGGTATGCCTGGTATTATCGCTTTTCAATTGCTCATTGCTGATTTGACCAAATAGTAAACTATTAATACTCTGGAATTTTCCAGGCAAAGCTTCAAAATATT
>JAAZIH010000178.1 GCA_012800995.1 Chloroflexota bacterium | reverse complement strand
CAGTCACTATTAAAAACCCAAACATAAAGCAAAGGTTTCTAAAAGGAGCTTCAACCTTATCCTTACGCGTAAAACTTATTCATTCAGCAGGTAAGCCAGTACCCATTTGGAGGTAGCCATGAGCGCGTCTTTGTGGGTGCGCTCATAATGGTGCGAGCTGTCCACGCCAGGTCCAATCAAAGCGACTGCCGCTGAGCCACCCGCTGACCAATAGGTTGTGGCGTCGGAGCTGTAATTCACGTAAATATCAACCTTATGGGAGATGGCGTATGCCTCGGCAAGGTCGCGCAATTTGTTTGAAAAGCCATGATGGTAGGGGAAAGCGGCGTCTTTTACGCAAATGGAAGCGTGAAATTCGTCCGAAGCTTGTCCCGCGCCAATGGCAGCCATATCGATAGCGATAAGTTCTTCCAGGCTAAGGGGTAAATCACTGCGACCACCCATTCCTTCTTCTTCGTAGGTGCTTATCAGCACACAAAGGTCCTCCAGCGGTTTTGTGCCAGAGTCGTGGAATGCTTTGATGACAGCCATTACAACCGCGACGGCGGCTTTATCGTCCAGGTGACGGCTCTTTACAAAGCCATCGCGCAGTTCAACACGCGGGTCAAATGATACGAAATCACCCACTTCAATACCCAGGGCGCGTACATCGTCTGGGTTTTTCACTCGCGCGTCCAGGCGGACTTCCATGCTGTCCGCGCTGCGTTTGTCATCGCGCACGGTTTTGTAAACATGCACCGAGGCTTTGTTGGGCAAGATGCTGCCCCGCACGGCGCCATGATGTCTGGTATGCACCAAAAGGTTTTCGCCTTCCACGCTGCCCCAGGCGTATCCGCCCAGTTCAGTAAGCTCAAGGCGCCCGTTGCTTTTGATTTCCTTGACCATCGCGCCCAGGGTATCCACATGAGCAGTTAACGCCCGTCGGGGACCGGTCTCATAAGATGTCTCGCCAGGCACGTGAATGAGAAGGCTGCCCTTTTTAGTATGCTCGGCTTTGACTTCAGGGAAGGCTTTCAGAGCTTCCTCAACAAAGCTGATCGCGGCGTCGGTGTAGCCAGATGGGCTGGGAATGTTGAGCAGGTCAACTAAAAAAGTTTCCAAATAGTCGTAATCAATTGGGGGTAAAGTGGGTTTGGTCATAATAAATCCTTGTTGTTTTCGTATTCTGACAGTTTTTGACGCCATTCCTGGGGAACGCGCACAGATTTTTCGTTGACATGGTCATAGCAAACGCCTACCACTTCTCCACGCGCGTAGATAAGATTGCTTTCTGGGTTTTTGATGATGAAGGCAAAAGTGATGCTTTTGTTGCCGATACGGGCAGTTTTATAGCAAACTCGCACAGGATCGCCGTAGTTGATGGAATTGATAAAGTCGGTTTTGTTCGATGCCATGACCATACCAAAGCCACCAGGGCGCATGACGCCATCCCAAATGCCCACTTCCTTGTAGTAGTCAATGCGCGCGCTTTCGCCCATCTCGAGAAATGCCAGGTTATTGACGTGTAGCAAAGTGTCAAAATCGCCATAGCGGGGCTTAAGGTCTTGGCAAAACTTAAATTCTTGCCAGTCGGGATTTATAGTCGATGTCATATTTACCTCCTCATCGATTATAGCTTTGTTCAAAGCAAATTCAAGATGAAATATCACTCCTTGTTTATCCCACAATTGTTTTTATTCCAAGCAAAAGAGACAATATTGTTTTATTCATTCCTGACAATTTCATCAAATATCCGTTACAATTAGACCATGAGCGAAGACCCTCTATCTTCCTGGCTTGACCAGACAGTTCAGGGCGATTGTCTCGAGATACTCCCAACCCTGCCGGCTGAATCGGTTGACTTGATTTTCGCAGATCCGCCCTACAACTTGCAATTACAAGGCGAACTTCTGCGCCCGAACCTTAGTCGTGTGCAAGGCGTGGACGAAGACTGGGATAAATTCGAAAATCTCAAAGCTTACGATGATTTCACGAAAGCGTGGCTTAGCGCTTGTCGGCGCGTGTTAAAACCAACAGGCACGTTGTGGGTGATTGGGTCATACCATAATATCTACCGTGTGGGGAGCATCCTGCAGGATTTAGGCTATTGGATTCTCAACGATGTGGTTTGGGTCAAAAGCAATCCCATGCCCAACTTCCGTGGTGTACGCTTTACCAACGCGCATGAAACGCTTATCTGGGCGCAAAAAGAAAAGGGCGCGCGCTACACATTCAATTATCAGGCCATGAAGATGCTCAACGACGACTTGCAAATGCGTTCGGACTGGTTTATTCCCATCTGTACTGGGAAAGAACGCTTGCGCGAGAATGATAAACGCCTGCATCCCACCCAAAAGCCCGAAGCCTTGCTGTATCGGATTCTGATGGCAACAACCAATCCGGGTGATGTGGTGCTGGACCCCTTCTTTGGCACTGGAACCACGGGAATGATGGCGCGAAAATTGAGCCGGCATTACATTGGCATTGAAATTGACCCGCGTTATGTTTATCACGCGCGCCAGCGCTTGAGCAAGAATGTGCAATATGAGTTTGACGCGCCATTGTTAGTCACGCCCAATCCGCGTTCGCGTAAACGAATTGCTTTTGGGACACTGGTTGAACAAGGTTACATCGTGCCTGGCACCCGATTGAGCCTGGGCGATGAGGGGCAAATTTGGGCGACTGTGCAGGCGGATGGTGCCCTGGTGGTTGGCAAGCAACGGGGGTCGATTCATGCCCTGGCGCGTGAGATTCTTGGTCGTCCCGCAAATGGCTGGATGGCTTGGTATTTCTGGGACGAAAGCACGCAATCAAAGTGCAAGATTGACGAAATCCGCAAAAAATACCGCGAAGACGTAGAAGAATCCTAAATGTGCTAAGTCAAATTAATTTTTCTAATTACAAAACCCCTTTGGCAAATAAAGGAGTTTTACTTACTTGCGACGAATTGCGCAGGGCGGAAAATACTGTGCAGTCTTGTCCTATCATGATAAAAGGTGCATTTTATTGCAGGAAGTAAATGATCTGTGTTTAATCTTAAGAAATGTAGCGCTTGATTGCTTGGATTCAATCTTCATGCAGTTCACTATATCGCTCATACTTTAAAAATAAGCATAAGTCGGAACATGCAATATAATGGATTATAATGACGCAATCTTGGATAAGTTCGTAGAAAACATTTCGGGATAAAAAGATGACTCAATCAATGAAAAATGTTGATAAGAAAAGAGAAACTGTTTTTTTGAACATCCTGGCTTCATTGTTCGTCGCGTTATTGCCGTTTGTTTACTTTCTCAGCAGGAATATTAGTCAACTCAGCTTGAACGATATCTTATTAACGTTTGCCATCGTTGTTTTGCACTGGCTTGTTTTATTTATGCTTTGTTTGTTAATTTTGCGGGATTTCAGCAAGGCAAGTCTGATTACAAGCATTATCATCCTTCCAGTTAGTGGTTTTCGCGTTGGGCTAAATTTCATTAATCGTTTTCTGCCCACCTTTTATTACTGGCACGGCCTCATATTAATGGTGTTGGTTTTCGGGGTGCTTTGTTATCTGACTAATCGTTTCATTAAAAAGGAGTATGCGTTCAAAATTAATCAAATTATTGGCGCAGTTTTTCTTTTTCTAATTTTATTTAATAGCGTGCCGGCGACGTATAAGCAAATTAAAGAGTGGAAACCTCAAAATAAAAAAAACAACACTGTCTCCGTGGAACAAAATATGAAGACAGACGCACAAGACAGACCGAATATTTACTTTTTCATTTTTGATGAGTATAGCGGACCTGAAGGTTTAGAGCGGTTTTATAACTTTGACAACCAACAGTTTTATCGGCGTTTAACAGGCCTTGGCTTTAATGTTTCCATGACGAGTCGCTCACACTCGCTTGTCACCGTTGAAGAAATCCCGAATCTTTTAAATCTATTTTCAGATGCCACCAGTAACTCGAAAATGACTAAAGATTCCATGCTAAAAGATCCGGTATTGTTTACAATCCTCCAGGAACTTGGTTATGATTTAAACCTTATTAATGATCAGGGTTTTATCTCTACACCAGATTCTTATTTTAAATACAAGTTTAAGTCCCAGGGTGTTTTTCAGGTTGATGAGAGTCTGCTGACCTTGTTGCTTGATAAATCACTGTACTATCCATTACGGCGTGTAAGTAAAGGGAAAAGGCTCATTGAGCTACATGAAGCTTTCGATTACGCCATTAAATCGAGCACATTCCAAGATTCGAATCTTTTTACTGTGGCTTATTTTATGTTTCCACACAACCCATTCGTTGTAGACGAGCTTGGCAATGACCTCAATTCCAGCGAATCGAGAAATTGGAAGGACCCAGATATTTATATTGGGCAGCTTAAATATGCCAACAAGCTGATCTTGAATATGGTCGAGAAGATACAAGAGAATGACCCACATTCGGTTATTATTCTGCTGTCTGACCATGGCTCCAGGCATCTGTTCAGGTTGTATCTGAATGCCGAAATTGAAATAGAGAACTACGATCTTGAAGCCTATTATGCTCGAAATATTCTTAATGCGGTCTACTTTTCTGGCGAGATGATTGATATTGAAGGTCATTCAGGTGTGAATACGCTTAGAATAGTGCTTGATAAGCTGTTTTCATTAGGTTTAGGTTTGAACGAAGAGACGAAATGATGAAAAAAGCGGATAAGATTTTAGTTCTGTTCTTAATTTTTGGTGTAGTGCTGTTAATTTTCTCTACAAAAATTGTACTCTTGCTTACAGGAAGAAATTTGGAGAAGCAAGAAATTGACACATCTGTGTTATCCACTGGCTTTAACTATAATGTTGATCAAGTCTCAGACCCTGAGGGGCTTATGAAGGAAGTCTTTATCAGAGGCTGGATTTTCAATCCTTCATATCAAAAAAGCGCAAAAAGGTATGCCTCGGTTATTTTTAGCGGCAAAGACTTTGCGTATGAACTGCCTACTGAAATGGGGACACGAGAAGATGTAACAAAGCATTATTCTGAATATGGTTTATCCCAAAATGACCTTGGTTTCAATTGCACTTTCTCGCTCATTGCGTTGCAAGATGGCGTGTATGAAATGCTTATAGAAGCCTGGGAAGAAGGGGGTACCCCGGAAATGATCAGCACAAATCGATTCTTTCAGGTTGACAAGGGTGCTTTTACGGAAATAACGGACGAGATAAGACAAAACCTGGGTTCTGATTAATAACTGTTCCTTAGGGATAATACTAAAAATTTTCACAAACTGTAGAACATAAACCAAACCTTTCTTTTTCTGCTTAAAACAAATGAATAACCAATTAGGGTAAATCACACACCCCGAAAGGGGGTTTTCTCATAGAAAATGAGCACTCTGATGTATACTTTTATTAGATTAATAATTAAACCGGAAGGATGATATGACCGAAAAGACCTATACCCAATCCCCATGGAGCTTGAAAGAGCTCTTTGATAGTTTTGAAGATCCCAAAATGAACGAGGCTTATGCCAAGCTTGAAAAAATGGTAGCTGAGTTTGAAGCCCACCGCGAATGTCTGAAGCCTGATATTGAAGGTGAAACTTTCCTGGCGTTGGTTAAAATGCAGGAAGCTTTTACCACCCTCGCCTATCGCGTGTATGGTTTTGCCAGCCTTTCTTTTGCTGCCAACACCCAGGACCAAAAAGCGCAAAT
>JAAZIH010000177.1 GCA_012800995.1 Chloroflexota bacterium | reverse complement strand
TATTCACCACGGATGAAGGCTTCGGTGAGCTCGCGTGCATGCTCATCTTTATATTGCTCAGGCGGTGTTTTCATGAAATAACTGCTGGGTGCCAGGATGGGACCGCCAATGCCACGATCTTTGGCTAATTTCAGACAGCGGATCGCGTCGATGACTACGCCAGCGGAATTGGGTGCGTCCCAAACCTCAAGTTTCACTTCCGCTTTGAGGGGTACATCGCCAAAAGTGGTGCCTTCCATGACGATGTGGCAGTATTTGCGGTCTTTGAGCCAGGGGACGTAATCAGAAGGTCCTACGTGCACGTCTTCTTCATCAAGTTTGTAGGGCAACATGCTGGTGACGGCGCCGGTCTTGCTGATTTTTTTGCTTTCCAGGCGGTCGCGTTCGAGCATGTTCATAAAGTCGGTGTTACCACCAAAGTTGAGCTGGTAGGTGTGATCAAGGCGCACGCCACGGTCAACAAAAAGACTGGTGAGCACACGGTGGGTGATGGTGGCGCCAACCTGGCTTTTGATGTCGTCGCCAATGATGGGCAAGCCGGCTTCAAAAAAGCGCACTGACCAATAGGGCGAGCTGGCAATGAATACCGGCACACAGTTGATGACACCTACGCCAGCACGCAAGGCTTGTTCCATGTACCATTTGGTCGCCATTTCGGAGCCGACAGGTAAATAATTGATAAGCATATCCGCTCGGGTTTCTTTGAGAATACCGACGACGTCATCGGTTGGTCCAGAAGCTTTGGTAACGATTTGGCTAAGGTACTTGCCTAATCCATCGTGGGTCATGCCACGATGCACAGGCACGTTCATAAAGGGGATATCACAGAATTTGAAGGTGTTGTTGGGATAGGCAAAAAGCGCTTCGCTAAGGTCTTTGCCGACCTTGCCTTCCACAACATCAAAAGCGGCTACAATTTCGATGTCGCTGATGTGATAGCCACCCAAATTGACGTGCATCAAGCCAGGAACTTGTTCGTCGTCTTTTGCATTCTGATAATAGTAAAGTCCTTGTACTAAGGATGAAGCGCAGTTCCCCGCGCCAATGATGGCAACGCGTACTTTTTTATCTTTAGTCATGAGATCTCCAGTCTGTAAGCTTGCGCCTAATCATACCCCATTTCGTTGCGCTTTTGTTTATGGAAAGCAATCCCGCGCTGGACTATAATGATGGCATGCGATTTGACCTTCAGGCTCCCTATAAACCCACCGGCGACCAACCCCAAGCTATCGCGGAGCTGGTTGAAGGTGTGCGTAAAGGCTATCGCCATCAGGTTTTGCTCGGTGCGACGGGTACGGGCAAGACTTTCACGGTGGCGAACGTCATTCAGCAGCTGCAACTGCCTACCCTGGTGATGACGCACAATAAAACCCTGGCGGCGCAGCTTTACGCGGAGTATAAGGATTTTTTTCCGAACAACGCCGTGGAATATTTCGTTTCGTACTATGATTATTACCAGCCAGAAGCCTATATTCCGCGCCGCGACCTGTACATCGAGAAAGAAACGCTGATTAACGAAGAAATCGATCGCTTGCGTCTGGCTGCCACCACAGCACTAATGTCACGGCAGGATGTCATTATTGTGGCATCGGTATCTGCGATTTATGGTTTGGGTGACCCGGAACTATACAAGGCGAGCGTTTTGCACGTGGAGAAAGACAGCTTGTACCGGCGGAATAAATTGTTGCGGCAGTTGGTGGATATTCAGTATCAGCGCAATGAGTTTGACATCAAACCGGGTATTTTTCGGGTGCGGGGCGACACGCTTGAAATTCTGCCGGCTTATTCAGAAAAAGAAATCATCCGCATTAATTTTTTTGGTGATGAAATTGAGGCTATCTCGCGTTTACACGCGGTGACGGGTGAGCTGATTGAGCGCGTTGATGCGATCGACATTTATCCCGCCAAGCATTACGTAACCGAAGACAAGCGCATGGAAAAATCCTTGCAAGATATTGAAGATGAGCTTGAAGAACGCTTGAAATTCTTCAAAGACAAAGGCATGGACCTGGAGGCTTACCGCCTTGAGCAACGTACCCGCTATGATCTGGAAATGCTGCGTGAGGTGGGGCATTGTTCGGGGATTGAGAACTACTCGCGTCATTTTGACCAGCGCGCCCCTGGCACTGCACCCTGGACCTTGTTGGATTTTTTGCCATCGGAGTATCTGCTGGTTTTGGACGAGTCGCATATGATGATGCCCCAAATCCGAGGGATGTATAACGGCGACCGTTCGCGTAAAGAAGTTTTGGTTGAGTATGGCTTTCGTTTGCCCTCCGCGCTGGACAACCGCCCCTTAAAGTTTCCGGAATTTGAGCAAATGATGGGCATCACGCTCTATACCAGTGCCACGCCTGGACCTTATGAGATGGAAAAGAAAAATCAGGTGGTTGAACAAATCATTCGACCAACCGGATTGTTAGACCCGCAAATTATCGTGCGTCCGAGCCGTGGACAGGTTGACGACCTGATTGCTGAACTGCGTAAATTGATTGAAAATGGCGAGCGCGCTCTGGTGACCACGCTGACCAAGCGTATGGCTGAGGATATGTCGGCTTATCTCAAGGATTCGGGCTTTAAGGTGCAGTATCTGCATTCTGAGGTGGAGACCTTCGAGCG
>JAAZIH010000176.1 GCA_012800995.1 Chloroflexota bacterium | reverse complement strand
CGTAAAGTTTCAGGTTTTGTATCCGTATCAATTAAAACATCATGCAAAAGTCCTGCAACCACCATACTTGGAGAAAACTCCATTTCAAGCAGTATCGTCGCTGTACCGACACAATGGGTCAAATAGGGTTGCCCATTGGCACGTGTTTGTCCCCTGTGCGCCTCTTCTGCGAAATGATAGGCTTCAGTGATAAGCGCAATATCGGCAGGTGTATAAGTAGCAGGTGCTTTTGATAGAACTTGTTCAAGTAACATTTGATTAGTACTATACTACAAATTACATTAATTTTTCCGCGGAGGAATAATCGCGGTCAATTCGAAGCGAGTAAAGGCATTTCTTCTCAGCATCGCTCAGCGTATTTGTGATAAGACTTGTAATATACCAGCCCATGCCTGGACCAAGCATAAAACCTTGCCCGCAGGTACCTGTGGCATGAATGTATCCTTTCAAACCCGGATACTCACCAAAAATCGGGTTTCCATCAGGTGTCATTGGGTATGTACCCCGCCAAGTACGCCTTACGCGTATATTTGCAAGGCGTGGCATCGTTTCAATAAGGCGTTGAGCAGCATGTGGTAAAAAACCGCTCGTGTCATCGTCAAAATAGCCAAAAATAGATGGTTCTGGCGTGACACAAAAGATGATTTTACCTGTCGGATGTTGGTAAAAGTAGAAGTTACTTGAACCAGGTCTTGGTCTTAGGTCAACAATCATGGGTTTAAACAGTGGTGCCACTGCTTCAGTGATACCGCCTTGATGAGCGTCCGGTTTAACTTTCAAATCTACACCTATTAACTTTGAAATCTCCGGTGACCACGAGCCAGCCGCGTCAATAAAATAAGCGCAAGTATAGCGGCTTTTATCAGTAATAACGCTTTCAATGCTCCCGGCTTTTTGAGTAATTCCAGTCACTTTTTCTCTAAAATGAAAAGTTGCTCCTGCTTGCACTGCAAGACGATAAAAAGAGAAACTCACTTTTAATGGTGAAGCGTAACCATCCTCAGGCGCATAGGTGCCACCTAAAAGTCCAATCGGATTCAAATCCGGCGCAAGAGCCATCATATCGTCATGCTCAAGCCATTGAATATTGAGATTTATATCCTGTTGAAAATGAACAATATCTAAGAGGTTTTGCTTGGTGGGCTCATCATAAGCCACAAAGCTGTATCCACCTGCTCGCCATTCAATGTCATCGCCATGTTCTGTTTTCCAATTTGAAAGAATTTCCATCGATTTTCGACTAATGTTTATTTTCGCCAGATTGGTGTGAGTTGCTCTTACGCCACCGATGGCATGTTTATTTGAACCCTGTCCATTGCTTGCCAAAGGGTCGATAACCAAGACGCTAAATCCAGCTTTGGATAAATAGTAAGCGGCAGGCACACCAATAGAGCCTGCGCCGGCAATGATGACATCAAAATTCTGCGAGTTACTCATGTTTGACTTCCTCGTTAGTTGGCAAATTGGCTAACACATGCAATGGCATTTCTACAAAAACAGGACGAATTGGTGTTTCTGTAATTTCATTTAAATTTACCCCTTCACTTTGAAAGAGGCGTTTAACCATATTCAGACAAGTTTTACCACCACAGGCTCCCATGCTCACTTTCGTTTTAGCCTTAATTTGGTTGATATCGCGAACGCCTTCACGAATAAGCTGACGGATTTGCCCTGCAGTCACACGTTCACATCGACAAACGTATGCATCATCCGCCAAGTTCTCAGGATGTTCAGTCTCAAATTCATATGGTTTTGGTTCCGTTTCCTCAATTATTCTGAAGCCAGAAACTTCTGTAGCAATATCAGCGGGGACTTCAACCGTTACAACCCGTGTGCCGTCCCGAAAGCCGACAATTTTACGAATTTGTGTGATTGGATAAGAGCCAAAAGTCAGACCCTCTGTGCCAGTGACTTCAATAAGTTTCCCGATCTGAAGCAAATCTGGGTCTTGCTCGAAAGGCAGACTAACCAATGCCTTGCCATCCTGTTTTCGAAAATCAACAATGCTGACCGCAAGCCCTGGACATACTGCGACACAACGTCCGCAATTGATACATTGTTCGTCAGTAGATCGGTCATAGTAGGGCAGATTGCGAATATCCGCATGATCAACCTTGATAAGCATCTTTGGACAAACCGTGGAACATGGGTTACAGGGGATTTCCTGGGTGCAGTGCATGATAGGATACATTCCCTCATGAGGAAATTCCTGAGAGGTTTTGACAACATCACCAGGCCGTGAGCTAAGAATATCTTCAAGATTTTGCCAGGCTTGTGTGTCAGCATTGGTATCATAGCCCAGGTCGCGAGCTATATTTACACCAGCAATTTTGCCAGAAAATATCGCAGCACTCGCTTCAGCAATGGCTTCTGCATCACCAGCGGCATGCACATTAAAGCCAAGTTGTTTTGCCCTTCTGTAAAATTCATCCACAGGATCCAAACCCACCGCAATTAAAACCGTATCACAATCGTAAATCTGCTCAGTTCCTTTTATAGGTTTGAAGTTTTTATCCACCTGAGCAATGACGACCTGCTCAACATGTTCATCACCAATCGCTTTCAAAACCGTGTGCGAAGTGTAGATAGGTACGCCAGTGCGTCTCAATTTATCCATATGCACCTTATAACCACCGCACTGAGGAGCGGCTTCAACCAAACCTGCCACATGTATACCAGCTTGAATAGCATGATAAGCCGCAATTAATCCCACATTTCCGCCGCCAATCACAAAGAGATTCTCACATGGTTTAACTAAATCGCGATTGACCAGCGTTTGAAAAGCTCCCGCGCCATATATACCAGGAAGTGTGTTACCAGGAAAAGCGAGGCTTTTCTCACGCGCGCCGGTAGATACCAACAAGACCTTTGGTCTAACAAGCTCGTAGTTCTTATTATCTCTGAAAACACCAATCATCTGCTCGGCAAAAATACCAATTGCAACTGCGCTGGTCCAAATTTCGACCGATGATAGCCCGCGCACGTTAGACTCAAGTTTTTTGGCAATTTCGGTTCCACGGCTGCCGGCAAAAACTGCTTCGGTTGAACCGAAAAATCGGTGGGTTTGTAAAACCAGCTTACCACCTAAGCGATTTTTATCATCAATTAAGAGACATTTCACGCCTAAGTTACCCAACTCAATTGCCGCAGATAAACCAGCTGGTCCGCCACCAATAATTAGGACTTCGGTTTCAGTAACCGGAATGATAGGTTCTACATAAGAATTATTTCTTGACACATAGGGTAGGGCGGGTAGACCTTCGGCTGGCTCTATGCGCATACCAGCTTTTACTGGTGTCATACAAGCTTTTACAGGGATACCGTCCGCAATCACTAAACACTGCGCACATTGACCATTCGCACAAAAAATACCTTGCGCCGTACCATCCACAGGATGATGACTAAATATGCTAATGCCATTCGCCATCAACGCCGAAGAAATCATTTCATTTGGACGTGCCAGCAAAGCTTCAGATTGCCAAAAAAAAGAAACCGTAGCTTCTTCGTTTGTGTCAAGAATGGGGTGATCCTTAATACGAAATTCGGTCATAACTTGCCTCTAATTGTTCAGATTAACTCGGTGATAATCATACCACCTCAAACGGCTTAATCGAATATTTCCTGGTATTTTTGGTCCAATTCGTCGTCACTCAAATGAGAATAGCGTTGAGTGACAGCAATGTTGGTATGCCTTGCAAGTTCCTGAGCCAGTTTAAGATTACCTGTACTCACCAAAATGGTTGTAACAAAGTAATGTCTGAAACTATGAGGCGTAATAGTACCAACTGCCTCTGGACCAATCGCGTTTATTACCGCTTGATTGACAATTTCTCGTCCGGTTGTGGTTGAAATAGGCTTCACTTTTGAGCCAGCACCACGATCGTGTCGAGCAAAAACGGGCAAAGACGCTAAAGGACGACCGCTGTTCCCATCCATAGTGGCACGTTGAGTTAGATAATCTTTACATGCTTGAAGCGCGCGCTTCGAAAAACGAGTGATAGCTTCTTTATTGCCTTTTCCGATGATAATCGCCCGACTTTCAAGCCAGTCAATATCTCCACGCCTCAGATTGCATGCCTCATGAACACGCAATCCGGTATCAGCCAATGTAAGCAAAAATGCACGATCTCGATAAGCAATCAGCCTTAGACTTTCGTCTTTAAGCCCTTTATTATGCAAGCTTTGCGCATAGTTTATAATAGTTTCTATGTCATTCTTTGGAAATTGAGGCAAACGGATACCTTGGCGTCGAGCACGTTGTTTTATAAGAAGCCGAACTCTTGGAAGATTGATATTAGTTAGGTTTTCGCCTGCTATATACTCGTACAAACCAACAGTCGCCGTCAAATAGACCTGTTCAGTGGCTGGAGAGAAGTCTTTAAGGGCATTAGCCAACCATACAATAGCATCTTCTTTCAAACTGTCAATGTGAGCTGATTTAGGATCAAGATTGTTGATTTCTAATATCTCCATGAACATGGTCATTGCATTGCGATAGGTGCGTGCAGTATTTTCACTTCGTGATAGTGAAACAGAGTCCAGATAGTTCTCTATTGTGGCAAGTATTGTTTGTTGTGCGCCGCTCATAGTCCTATTATAACTGCTCAAACGATGAAACTTTGAAGAATCAATATCTCTTTATAGATATTCTGATTATGGAAATACGCTAATGGTACTTTGTTTTATTTTTAGCAATTCACTGTAACAATCCATGCAGATCCGATCTATCGAAGCAACATCATCAAGAAGCACTTCCGATTTTTCAGTAGATAAGCTTTTGATAATGATACTTATCATGACCTTAAGATGAATTTATAAGCTCTCAGGGTATCAAATCAAATAACATGTGCACCCCACATCAAAACCTTATAAGATGGAATGTCAAAAAAAGAAATAAGTTTCATTCACTAAATCTAAATGAACGACAAAGCAATTCAAAGACAAGCAAACAGAAAGCTTACGTAAAATCGTCGATTACGATTAAAAATCAAACGAAAGGAAACGGATTTGATTTTGAAAGATACAAAAAATCTTTAGATCGGTTTGCTTTGGTCTTACTTATTTTGCTTGAGCAAAGCTGCGTACGCCCCCACCCAAGGCTCGCCAATGCGATTGTTGGGCGAAATTTGTACTTTATGCAGCTTCTGAGCAACTGTAATCAGCTCTGTCGCGATTTGCGTCCAGTCTTTCGAAAATAAAGCTTCCTTCACGCGTTTTGAACTGCCAATCGCCCATTCCCATTCCATACGGAAAGCATCCGCCTTGACCCAATAGTCGCGCTTTTCCCATGCTGTAGCACTAAGATCCACAGATTCACTGATTTTATCCAGTGCCAAAACGACAAAAGCAACCTTATCCAGGCTTTTTTCGTCAGGTGCTCCCTGCTCCATAAGCAATCGAATTGCCAAAACAATCCCACGCGACAGACGGTTACGTAAAGTTGTGCCAGATTCCTGGTTTTTAATAGCCATAATTCACCATAATATCTTCTCAAATAATTTCAGCCGCTATTATACCCAAGTCATTTACTGTAACAAGCTCGCGCGCACAAAACTGGCAAACTTGATACGACAAATGAGTGCATTTACTTGACAATAGAACGCTTGTTCTATATACTTATAGCATGGAACAAGAAGCACTCATGCCCGTTAAAATGCCCCTGGAAAACAAAATCTTCGTTTTTCTCGGACAACACGCGCTTACCGATAAAATGCTCAAACTCACCGCCGCGCTGTGCCTGCGACAAACCGTAACCGTACTGGATTGCGGTAACCGCGCGGATATGTACGCTATTGCGCGCCACTTGCGGCCATTTACGCGCGATCCAGTCGGCGCGCTGAATAAAATCCGCCTCTCACGCGCTTTTACAGGCTATCAAACTGTGGCGATGTTTGAAGCCGCCATCACCGCGCCACTCAGCGAATCGTTCCTTGTTCTGGACATTTTGCCGACATTTCTCGATGAAGACCTTAAGCTTGAAGACGCGCGCCGCCTGTTTGATCGCGCGCTAAGTTGTTTGCGCACGCTTAGCCAACACGCGCCAGTCATCATCAGTGCCAAACCCATCCCGTCTATTGCTCGTGAGCGGGAATCACTTCTTGATACACTGCGCGATCAAGCAGATTTCTACTGGGAAGAACCACAGCCTTTGTCCGCCGGCACGATGCAAAGTAGTCTGTTTGCCTAAGGAATAAGCGCAAAAATGGAGTAAAAATATGGGACGCACAATCGCATCAATTACGCAAACCTGGCAACAGGAAGAAGCCGCGCTAAACCGCTTCAAACGCGCCTTGCGTAAAGAGGATCAAATCCTCTTGGATGAGCTTTTGGTGCTTTCGCGCCTGCACCTGGCAGAGGCTTCGTACGCTTCAAACCTCTATCCCTTGGACATGTACCTGATTGCCATTCTCCTGGAAGTCTACAAACAACTTAAAGCCATACAAAGAGTCCTGAATGATGGCATAGCGCCGCAAGAAGAACTGGACGCCAGTAAAGAAGACCGTTTTATCGCCTTGTTAGACGCCACCTTCGCTACCGTGCAAGCCAGCACACAAAACACAGATACACATAAAGATGACCCAAAACCAGAACAAGCACGAAACAGCCCCGTGAGAACGCTTAAACACTACCAAATTGCTGAGGTGAGCAATCAACCTGCCGTCTGCTACGATGATTTTGAGGAAACGCCATGAGTCTAAAAAACTTTAAGGGCTGGTTTTTGGACCTTTATCTTGACCGTGAGAATGGACTGAAGCTCTGGTTCATCTCCGCGCAGGATGATAGCCGGGTTTGCTTCACACAAGCTTTTCCGCTCAGTTTCTTTGCGGCCGGCGATAGCCAGCGTCTTCACGCGCTCTGGGAGCGTCTTAGCAAACAAAAAAGTATTCAAAAGCTCAGTCGCGCGCAGAAAAAAGAGGCTTTTCTGGATAAATTCGTAGATGTTTTGCAGGTAGACGTTGAGAGTCCCATCCAACAAACGCAGATATTCCACAATCTTGAAAAGGAGTTTACCGATCTCACCTGGTATAACGCCGATGTGACCATCGGCACACGCTACCTGGCGCGTTATGGTGCTTTTCCCTTGGCTTTGTGCGAGTTACAGGTGGATGAAAACGATCAAATTCAGGATATCAAAACGCTCAACAGCCGCTGGGACTTATTCCCTGAGCTACCTCCCCTGCGGGTGATGGAGATTTTCCCTAATTGTGACCCAATGCGTGGTAAAGTAAGCAGCCTTTTGCTTCATTCTGACCGCTTTCAATATGAAATTCCTCTGGATGCTAAGGGTAATTTTATTAGAACGCTACAAGGAACACTTCAAAACTATAATCCCGACATCCTCGTTACCGACTGGGGTGACAGTTGGCTTACTCCATTTTTAATCGCTGAGTCCGAAAAACGAGGTATCCAACTTGACCTTAATCGTGACACCAATCGTCCAGTGCGCTGGCAAAAAGAGACCACTTACTTTTCCTATGGACACATCGTCTTCCGTCCGGAAGAAGCGCATCTGTTTGGTCGTTGCCATGTAGACCGTAAATCGGCGATGATGTGGTCCGATTACAGCCTGGCTGGCACATTAGAAATGGCAAGAGTCACCACGCTGCCCATCGAAAAAGCCGCGCGGGTTTCCCCTGGTCAAGGCATATCCGCCATGCAAGTCATTACCGCATTGCAAAGGGATATCCTGGTGCCTTATCAGAAACGCCAGGTGGAAGCCTTCAAAACCGGCATGGATCTCATTCAATCGGACCGGGGTGGCATGGTTTATCAGCCCAAATCCGGACTGCATATGGACGTAGCGCAAATAGATTTTATCTCGATGTATCCTGCCGTTATCATCAAAGGCAACATCTCGCCAGAGGTACCCTTGCCGGTTGTTCTTGAACCAGCCAACACTGAATTAGGGCTTGTGCCAGCCACATTAAAACCCCTGTATGATAAACGCGTTGCCATCAAACTGAAAACGCGCGAATATCCATCCAAGCATCCCCAGCTTGCTGTGCTAAAGGAGCGAGCCAACGCGCTTAAATGGCTTTTGGTGGTCTGTTTTGGTTTTTTGGGCTACAAAAACGCGCGTTTTGGACGCATAGAGGCGCATGAGGCAGTCACCAAAGGCGGACGCGAAGTGCTTTTGCGCGCCAAGGAAGTAGCTGAAGAAGAGGGCTTTGAAGTCCTGCACATGTATGTTGACGCATTGTGGATCAAAAAGAAAGGTTGCAACAAACCAGAGCATTTCAGCGATCTTATCACGCGCATCAACGAACGCACCAGACTAGCAATCAACCTGGATGGCATCTACCGCTGGCTGGCGTTTCTGCCATCCAAAACAGACAGTCGCATCCCAATCGCCAATCGCTATTTTGGTGTCTTTCAAAGTGGTGAAGTCAAACTGCGCGGCATTGAATCGCGCCGACGCGACACGCCTCCGTGGATTGCTAAGGTACAAAAAGAAATGATTCAGATTTTAGCTAAGGCAAAAACTCGTTCTGAGCTTGAACGATGCCTTTGTGAAGCTTTTGATTTTTATAATCGGGCGCTCAAAACGCTAAAAAGCGGAGAAGTAGATTCGCATGGACTGGTGATAAACGGCAAGGTGAGTTACGCCTTGGATGCTTACAAAGCTTCCACCCCATCAGTCCGCGCCGCGCGACAGATGGAAGCAGCCGGCATAACCATCAAACCCGGCCAACGCGTGCGCTTTTTGTACACCAGAGGAGAACCGGACGTTATCCCATGGGATTTATCTGCCAGGATAGAACACTCCCGAATTGACGTAGCAAAATATCTTGAGCTTTTAGCCAAGGCCGGCGCGACTGTTTTAGCGCCTTTTGGTATCGAGCCGATATTAATGCTGGAATGGAGCCAGCGTGGAGGTATCCAATTGCCACTTGCGCCACCATTGCGTATTAGTTAGATGTAGCTTTGCGGAATTAATTAATTCCTGTTTTTATAGTGGCTACGCGAAATGTGTCAAGGCTAAATAGAAATGTCCTATTGCTGGCAAGTTAGAAATGTCCTAATTGATTATCATTGTTGTCAAAATGGGTTTTCCATTTAGCTTCTTTCCATAGGTTCTCCATGGGTGATTGTAAGCTGGTGGTTCTGG
>JAAZIH010000175.1 GCA_012800995.1 Chloroflexota bacterium | reverse complement strand
TAAACACCAAAACGACCCAGTCACCGTCTTGAAGCGTTTCGATATGGTGCAAGCTCTTGGTTTCTGCCACGTCAATAAGCTCAGGGGCTTGGGTGTCTAAGATACCGCCCATAATGATGATGCCATCGGGCGAGACGATATCCGCCAGACCAGTATTAAGCATCTGGGTGAGAATGGGCGCCAGGATGTTTGCCAGGACGACCGGTGCCTTGTTTAAGCCATCTTCGCGCGCGAGGATATCGGTATGTGTGCCTACTTCAAAGACGATGCGTCCTTCTTCCATGCCATTGAGCACGGCATTGCGCACGCAACTGGGAATGGCATCGGGGTCGTTATCCACGCCCAAAACAGCGGCTGCTCCTTGCCGAACAGCCTGAATGGCTAAAATGCCACTTCCGCAGCCGATATCAATGACATTCTTTCCTTCACAACCGTATTGTTCGAGGGCGACCATACAAAGCTGTGTGCTGGGGTGTGTACCAGTGCCAAAAGCCATATCGGGTGAGATAATGATGGGCGTGCGTTCGCCGGCCACCCTGGGGTCAACCCAGGCGGGCAGGATCATCAGGCTTTTGCCAATGGGCAGGGGGTGATAATGCTGTTTCCAGGCTGCCATCCAGTCCTGGTTTTCGACCCAGGCTTTTTCGAGCTCATCAAAAGGCAGGATTTGGCGCATATAGAAAAGCGACTCTTCAAGCTTATAGAGTGTGCTTTCAAGGTTTTCATCGTTGGCGAGATAGGCGACCACGCGCATATCGCCGGTGGGCACTTCTTCGTAATCAGCAGTGTCAAAACTGGTGATGCTGTGTAAAACAACGCCATCTGGCGCGTAGCGCGAGAAAAGCTCGCTGATGGCTTCGGCAATTTCGCCACTGCATACCAGCGAAACTTCAAGCCAGGCATAATCGCCATCGTTGGGCGTGTTGGTCTTGTGATTGTCAGTCAAATTATCCACCAAAGGCGTCCTTTATTTTGTCCAGGAAACTGCGTTCTTGAATTTTGATTTCACGTCCCATCGTGCGGCTAAGCGCTTTTAGGAGCTCTTCCTGTTCGTGGGTGAGATTTTTGGGAATCTGTACGTTGACGGTGACCAGTTGGTCTCCGCGCGCTTCGCGGTTCAGAATGGGCACGCCTTTGTCGCGCAGTTTGAAGACCCTGCCGGGTTGGGTGCCGGGCGGAATGCGCAGACTTTGATCGCCATCAAGAGTAGGTATGGTGATCTCATCGCCCAAAGCAGCTTGTGCCATGTTGATGTCGATATCCAAAAGGATGTCGTTACCGTTGCGTCTAAAGAACGGATGCGGAGCGACTTCAAGACGGATAAAGAGATTACCGTTGGGACCACCATAGCTTCCAGGCTGACCTTCACCAATCAGCCGCAACTGGTTGCCGTCGTCTACGCCGGCGGGAATTTTCACAGTTGAGGTGACGTTTTTACGCTCAAGGCCAGTGCCACTGCATGTGCTGCAGGGCACTTCGACCATCTCGCCGCGTCCGCGACATGTGGGGCAGGTGGTGACTTGCACCATGGAGCCCAGGAAAGTTTGGTGCATTTGGCGCACTTCGCCTTGCCCATGGCAGGTTTGGCAAGTTACGATGCGCGTGCCGGGTTGCGCGCCATTTCCACCACAAGTGCTGCAACGCTCGTTGCGAGAGAAGGTTACTTCTTTTTCCGCACCAAAAACAGCTTCTTCAAAGCTCAGCTTAAGGCGTGTGCTGAGATCAGCACCCCGTTTAGGCGCAGTGGCATCGCGTGTGCTTCGGCTGCCAAAACCGCCAAAGCCACCCATGCCAAAACCAAACAGCAGGTCCATCAAATCACTCAAGCCAACATCAGCGTAGTTGGGCATGCCGGTGGTGTTAACGCCCTGGAAGCCAAAGCGGTCATAAGCGGCGCGTTTTTCGGGGTCGCTCAGGACGCCATACGCTTCATTAATCTCCTTGAAGCGTTCTTCAGCGTCAGGCGACTTGTTAACGTCAGGATGATATTGGCGTGCTAAATTGCGAAAGGCACTTTTGATATCGTCCTGGCTGGCACTCCTGGATATGCCTAAAACTTCGTAATAATCTCTTTTTTCTGCCATACTTCTATTATTCAAAGGATGACGATGAAGGGTTTATTTGTATCCCTTCATCGTTCCTGATTGAATTGTCTTAGTTAGCCTCGGTGAACTCACCGTCGATAACATCACCCTGATCATCAGCGTGGGGTGTGCCTTGGTCAGAGCTATCGTTTTGCGCAGCTTGTTGTGCCTGAGCTTGTTCCTGGGCGTAGGCGGCTTGTCCGATTTCCTGAAGGGTCTTCATCAAATCTTCAACAGACTTGTTGATTGCTTCAGCGTCTTCTTCTTCGCGGAGCTTGCGCAAAGTGGCAATATTATCCTCAACCGCGGCTTTGTGTTGCGCGCTGACCTTCTCGCCAAGGTCTTTGAGGGTCTTTTCGGTCGTATAGATGGCGTTATCGGCGGTGTTGCGGGCTTCAATGAGCTCGCGGCGTTTTTTGTCTTCTTCGGCGTGGGCTTCGGCATCGCGGCGCATTTGTTCAACTTCAGCATCGCTCAAACCACTGGAAGCGGTGATGGTGATGTTTTGTTGTCGGCCGGTGGCTTTATCTTTCGCGGTAACTTCAAGGATACCGTTAACGTTGATGTCGAAAGTCACCTCAATTTGGGGCACGCCACGTGGCGCGGGCGGAATGCCATCCAGAGTGAACTTGCCGAGGCTTTTGTTGTCGATTGCCATGGGGCGTTCGCCCTG
>JAAZIH010000174.1 GCA_012800995.1 Chloroflexota bacterium | reverse complement strand
TTACCACCTTCAGTAATAATCACAGGGAAATCATCATTTGCCACCTTGGCAGGTTGCAACTCCTCACAGTTTTCTCCAATTTCGCCATTGGAATCGGGTCTTGAAAGGATAATACTGTTGCGGAGATAGAGCTTGTCGAAATAGCCGATATTAACTCCCTTGCTATTATTCACGATGGTTGAATTTTGAATGTGGGCTTCATATGGAAGTGCCAAACTGCCACTACCTTCATCGTTTGAGAATATAGAAGAGTTACTCATGAAAAATGGTCCGACTGAAGTTAATGTGTAACCATTGTGTGCTTTGTTATAGAAAAAAGAAGATGCGATTATCTTCAAAGGCACATTTTCCCCGCCAAAAAATTTGATTGCGGAGTAATAATCTGCCCAGTTATTGGAAAAACTGCTAAGTCGAATGGTCAAAGGTGTTGCAAACGCGCTTATAGCGCCACCGGAGGTGGAATTATTACCAACTTTATGCGCTCGGTTGTAATCCATTTTCACACGATTTAACTCAAGTTTCCCGGCGTTTTCAACCAAAATACCCGCGCCATTAGCGGCATGCAATTCCCCACGCGTTATACTCAAATCATTGATGGTTACATTATAGTATGCGCCTATCTGAATCGCCCGGTCGATATGATTGGCATCGATGGTTGTTTTCAACGCGCCTGCTCCTTGAATGGTGACTGTGCGTTCTGTAGGCGCATTTAACGACACCAAATCCAAATCGCCAAATTGACGATCACTTCCGGTATCCTCAGTAAGTGTTAACTCGTAAATGCCTTCGGGTATCTGGATAATCAGGTTTTGATTCATCTGCATGATATTTGTGGCTTCAGCGAACGCGGCACGCAAAGAGCAAGGACCCCCCGACGGAACGCCCACACTGCATTCGCCATTGAGCATATCGTCAACCAGATCTTCGGTTGTGTCCACTACAAATGTGACCGTTTCTGCATTGCCAGCATCAACCGGCAATACCGGGAACGTCATCGCGACGACGATGAAACAAAATAATAGTTTATTAAGAATGGTAGTTGTTTTCATTAGACCTCCTGTGGGTAATACCTAATTTGGAATAAAGACGTACCCTGCTCAGATGAACAAAGTATCAGCAAAAAATTGCTGAAAAAACAACACTCTTAGCCCCTGTGATGTTAAGAGCACTTTTGATTTAATTATAAGGGAGGTCTAAGGGACCGTCAAACAACCCGCATGGCTCAACCTGCTACGAAAAAGGTCTTGCCGGCTTATCTGGCAAGACCTCTGCGTTCATACACTAAACTGCCAATAACAACGATCTCAAACGGCAACTACTCGCGTTCGATAAGCGGGTAGAAGATATAAGTTTTATTCTCCAAACCCAAAGCGCCTGCATCGCAGAACATTCCACGCGGCATATCGAACTGGTCAACACCCAGTGGCATATCAACAGGAACATCCAAAGGCGTCATCGTCACCAGACAGGGTTCAAAACGGCGGTTGACCGCTGGAGAGTGAGGCAGAAGAGGATAACCCCACAGTATATCCTGTTGTGCTGCTAGATCAAGACCAGCATCCTCCCAGGGTACAACAACATCTCTCAAACTTGTATCAGGCGCACAAGTGTTGTCAGAAAAAACGTTGCCACCTTCAGCGATAATTTCCGGAGCATAAGTGGTTACCGCATTCTTAGAGGACATTGCCTTACAGTTTTCTCCTGTATCGCCATTGGGGTCGGGTTCTGAGAGGATGATACTGTTGCGAGGATAGAACTTGTTATAATAGCTGATGTTTATTCCCTTGTTATCATTCACAATTGTAGAATTTTGAATGTGGGCATCATAAACAAGCGCCAAACTACCCATGCCATCATCATTTGCGAAAACGGAGGAGTTGATCATCGTCATGGGGCCATATGAAAGCAAGGTATAAGCTTCGCTCGCCTCATTAAAGAATAGAGAGGATCCGTAAATAGTAAGGGGTACGTTTTCGCCACCGGTAAAATGAATTGCAGACCCATATTCAGCCCAGTTGTTGGAAAAACTGCTGTATCGGATGGTCAACGGTGTTGTGATTGCCCTGAGCGCACCTCCATAAGCAAAAGCATTTTCATAGCCGTCTGTATGCAAACGGTTGTAACTCATTGATACACGATTCAGCTCAAGTTTCCCGGCATTTTCAACCAGAATACCCGCGCCTTGAATTGTTTCAAAATTGCTGGCATGTAATGTTCCATTTTCTATGCTTAAATCACTGATACTTACATTATAGTAATTACCAATCTCGATTGCCCGGTCAATATCATTGGCATCGATGTTCGTCTTATAATAGCCAGCTCCTTGAATGCTGACCCAGTTTTCCGTTGGCTCAATCAATGATTCCAAATCCAAATCACCAAAGTAAGCATCTTCTCCGGTATCCTCAGTGAGAGTTAATTTGTAATCTCCTTCGGGTATCTGGATAATCAGGTTTTGTTTCAATTCCATGATGATATTAGCTTCAGAGAACGCGGCACGCAAAGAACAGGGTCCTCCGGTTATTTTCCCCGCGCTGCAAATGCCATTTGGCGCGTCGTCCGCGATATCTTCCGTAGTATCTACAATAAAGATGACTGTTTCCCCATCGCCAGCATTAACTGGCAAGACGGGAAACATCATCGTGAATATGATTAAGCAGAGTAAAGATGTTTTGATTAAGCTTTTAGTTTTCATTAGACCTCCTATTGGTGATTAAAGAATATTAAATAAAGACGTACCCTGCTCAGATGAACAAAGCACCAGCAATTAATTGCTGAAATATTTACTCAGTGTGCCTTCTGAAAATGAAGGTCTCTTGCGAATAATTATAAATCAGGCTAAATAGGGCGTCAATAAAATTATTCCTATAAATTTAATAAAGTAAGTTCTCGCAGGGCAAGAGATTCGCTGACTAACAACACATTAATCAAAAAATTACTTGCACAAAATATAAGCCTCAGTTATAATCACTGTCCCACGGGCGGTTAGCTCAGTTGGTTAGAGCGTTGCGTTGACATCGCAAAGGTCGTAGGTTCGAGTCCTATACCACCCACCATAAAAAGACGACAAAAGGAAACAATCCTAAGTCGTCTTTTTATATCCTAATAGATTTATATACCAATCTTTCAGGGAGGATAGATAAAGATTAAGTGAGAACTTAAATTTGGGGAAGCTGGGTCAGAGAAAAATTTATACTTAAGAGCCTCTTTTTCATGTTAAAATGTTTATGGGTGATCGCTTATGATAAATAATTTCATGAAGAAAATGAGTGAAAAAACATATCTGAAAGATTTAGACAGAATTGATACGTCTAAATTTGATTGCACTATAAAAGCAGTAAAAGATATTAGCTACATCAATGATTATTCGATTGAACATAAATTAGATATACATTACAAGAGCAATCAAGAATATAAACCGATAATAGTTAATATACACGGCGGTGGATTTATATCTGGCTATAAAGAAATGGATTCTTTATTTGCTAATTATCTTGCGCAGAGAGGCTTTGTGGTTTTCAATGTAAATTACAGGCTGGCATATCCAACATATAATGTATTTGATCAAATAGAAGATATATCCAACGCCGTTAAATGGATTGTTTCAAATGCAGAAAAATATGAAGCTAATCCTAAGGAAATGTACATAGCTGGTCATTCAGCAGGTGGGGTTTTGGCAATCGCGGAATCATTATTATGTCTTGATAAAAAAATGAGAGACGATTTTAATCTTGACGAAAGAAATTACACCTATAATGGCATTATTCTTGATTGTGGAGCAATGCATTTCTATGTCAATAATTTAGCCTATTGGGGAATGAGAAATATGGTTTTTCCTAAGGGCTATAAAAAGATGGCGAAATATCACTATTTAATTTTCGAAAACAACCGCAAATTATCTACATTGCCTAAAACAGTTTTGCTAACAAATGAAAAAGATGAACTGAGAACAATGACTTATTATTTTAAAAAAGTGTTAGATGATTATCAGGTTGATAACAAGTTAGATTACGCAACTATTTTTCTGTAAATTCATAAGTCGAAATACCCATTCAGTTCAATTTTCATCATTATCATTAATACAATAACGTTTTCCTACAAGCCATTCCTCACTGATTTCCATAAGCAACGCTGTTACTAAGCGCAAGCAGGATGCTTCGTTTGGGAAAATGCTTACAACGCGGGTTCTTCTGCGGATTTCCCGATTGATCCGTTCAAGTGCGTTTGTAGTGCGTATCATCCTGCGATGTTCCAATGGGAAGTTTAGCACGGTCAGTCCTTCAGCGAGGTTTTCTTCCATCCACAGGGATAGTTTTGGCGCGGATTGGGCATATTTTTCAATAGCCCATTGCAAGTACTCCCCGGCTTTTTCCCTGTCTGATGCATTGAAAATCGCCCGTATGTCTGCTACTACTTCTTTTTTCATCGCTTTTTTGGGCACATAGGCTCCAGCGTTTTGCTGTAAATGAAACTGACACCTTTGCCAGGGAATGCCTCCAAACACCTCTCTGCGTGCGGCACTAAGCCCTGTATGGTCATCACTGATTATAAGCTTTACTCCTTTTAGCCCACGTTTCTTCAGGCTGGTTAAGAATGCTTTCCAGTGTTGCTCATGTTCACTTAGCGAAGTGGAAACGCCTAAAACCTCTCTTTCTCCCGTCATTTTGATGCCTGTAGCAATCAAAACGGCCAAATCCAGCACCATGCCATTCTCGCGCACCTTCTCATAACGCGCGTCCAAATAGAGGTATCTGACCTCACCCAGTTCTCTTTCCCGCCATTTCTGCAAGACCTCATCCAGTTGAGCTGATGCCCGGCTGACCTGGCTTGCGGAGACTTCGTATCCACAAAGCATCTCCGTTATTTTCTTGACCTTTCGGGTGGAAACGCCCTGGATGTACATTTCAGCCAGTGCGATGGTCAAGGCTCTTTCACTGCGCATCCCTTTTTCCAGGGCTGAAGGATAGAAGTCGCTATCACGCACCTGTGGAATATCGAATGTGATTTCGCCCATCTTTGTTTTGACCGTTTTAGCTTTGTAACCGTTGGCGTAGCCTTGTCGCTGCGGGGTGCGTTCATAGGATCTGGCTTTGAGATGCTCTTCTCTTTCCAGAAACATAGCATTGTTGATGAGTATT
>JAAZIH010000173.1 GCA_012800995.1 Chloroflexota bacterium | reverse complement strand
CGCTGGTACAACTTTTTTCAAATCTATGCTGGTCAGAGCGATGTAATGAAATGTTTTTACTTCAATCTGTCTCGTCCGGCTGTTTTTTATGAAGACCGCATCGAATGGGAAGATTTAGCACTTGATTTAATCGTTTATCCTGATGGACAAAAAGAGCTAATCGATCAGGATGAATTTGCCCGGTTGAACATTGACGAAAAAACGCGCCAAATCTGTTGGCAGACCCTGACGGATTTGCTTCAAACAAACTTGACGCGTTTTGAAAGTTCTTAGATTTGTCGAAATGAGACAAATCTCATCTGCGTCCTTTGCGCAAGCCAGGACTAAACCATAAAGTTTAGAGTCCGAGCCAGTTAAACATGCCCTCAAAGATAGTGGGCATACTGGTGAATAAGCCGACAATCAACAAGACTGCCAGAACTAAGGCGATAATCGAGAAGACGATGCCAATCCAGCCCAAAACGAGTCCGGCTGTGGCAAAGCCATCACCACTAATAGTGCCATTGCTCTCGCGAATTTCCTTGCGTGCCACGTAACCGGTCACGAGGGCTGCAATCGCGCCAAACGGTGGGAACTTGAAATTCAAGATACCGGTAATCAGGCTGATAATCGCCCAGTAGGAGGTTTTCGCGCCTGGGGCGGCAGCTTGCGCTTGCGGAGTTGACTGATAAGGTGGGGGTGCAGGCTGATAAGGCGGAGGTGCTGGCTGAGGAGCCGGTTGGGGTGCCTCATGTTGGAACTGTTCCTGAGGGGCTTGGTTTACATCATAGCTGTTGTTCATAATTCTCCTTTTATACTAAAGCTTCTTTTTTGACTCTGCGTTTTCTTACAATCCAGGCGACCAGCCAGATAATCAGGAAAACGAGAATGATCATAGCGATGGGTACTAATATAGACAGAACGGATACGACAGCCGCCAAAGCGTCTTCGGCGGTACTAATGACTGGTGCACCCATACCAGCGGTACTCACGTTGACGGTGGGTCTGACAATCAGGGATTTTGTGGCGTGTACTGAACCAGCCACCAACAAACCACAAATCAGGGATAGTACCGGGCTGATATCGGTAATGATGTTCGCGCTGGCAGCGAAAAGAATAGCCCCGGCGGCAGGGCGAATGAAGCTTTGAATGGTGTCATTCACATGGTCAACCGCGGGGATTTTGTCGGCGATAATCTCTACAATAGACAAAACCACCAAAACACCGATCGTCCACCAGCTTTCAAGCGCGTTGTAAGGCGAAGCGAGTGTAATGGTATTGGTGAATTTTGCCAGCAGAGAAACTACAAGCAATGGGATATAGGCGTTGAGCCCAGCCGAAGCCGAAAGTCCAAACGCGCCTAATACGCCAAAAATGCCAGTAAGGGTTGCTCCCATAAGTGCTTTCCTTTCAAATAAGCATTAATCACATTCCTATTATAGGCATATTGTGTAAGAAAAACAGTAGATAATCTATAGTTTTTTACAGATGAATGGGTTCCCAGGTGCCGGTTAAAAGATAACGTATCAGGCTGATGATACCCATTTGTAGCAAAACCATGACGAAACCCATCAGCCCAGGCACTGCCAAATCGCGCCATTGCCTGGCTTTGTTGGTGGATTTTAAGATAAAACTTGAAAGTGTGGTGTGGATAACCCAAAGCGTGAGCAATATGCCAAACATCATCAGCAGATTTGTTGCATAGAAGAAAACGGGCAATTGGCTGTAAGTTAGCCATCCGATGATGGCAAGCACCACTATTAAAAGCGGAAAGCGATACCATTTCTCATATGCGGATTTAGGTAACCAGTCATACCAGAGGGTTTGATTAAAGATGGGTGCCAGGATGGAGCCAATTCCCAAGCCCACTGCCAGGCCGGTAATCAGACGGGTGAGATTGGTCGTTTCGTAAAAGCTAAGGTTTGGCAGCATGAGCTTTGCAGCTGAGTTGAGCCCGTCTATCGCGAAAGCGAGTAGCCCCAAGCCCAAACAAATCAGAATCCAAAAGGGCGGAAACTTGCCGTGTTTACCCAAAATGAAGTGAGCAATGAGGGTTATCAACGCGCCCAGGTACATGCCCGCGCAACGCGAACAGAGGGGCGATTGCAAATCGCCCAATACAAAAGAACGTTCCGTCATTTGGTGGCAAACACTATAGCCTACCGCGTTGACCTTGCCCCAAAAGCCATGGGGTGTGAACCAAATCCACAGCCCAAT
>JAAZIH010000172.1 GCA_012800995.1 Chloroflexota bacterium | reverse complement strand
TTTAAAATCATATATAATGGAGAAAAAATTGAACACAAAAAACCGCATCTTAAACACTCTGCTCATTAAGCAAGAGGCTTCTGTCAACGAATTGGCTGAAGAAATTGGTGTGAATGGTATCTCCATTCGTCACCACCTAAAGAATTTTGAAAAGAATGGCTGGGTCATCAGTCGCGAAGAACGCCAGGGTCAGGTTGGCCGTCCAAAATTCATTTACAGTCTCAGCAGTTTAGGCATGGAGCAATTCCCTTCTTCATATGTCGAGTTTTCAGCGATCATGGTTGACCAACTCAAAAAGGTCCTTGGTGAAGAAAAACTCAACGCCTTTTTCAAAGAAGTCGGCTTAGTTTTTGCTGAACGTAATCGCCTCGACCGTCGGCAACGCAACTCTCCAAAACGTCTGGTACACGTTGCCGAAAATTTAAATGAACAGGGATACATCATTGAGAAAAAAGAAATTGACGGCAAACCTGCTCTCATAAACTATCACTGCCCTTACCACTACATCTCTACATCAAACCCAGTCGTTTGCTGCCTGGATCAAACAATGCTTGAAGAACTCACCGAAAGTTCGGTGGAAATCACCCAAACCATCGCCCAGGATAAACCATGTTGTATCTTTGTCATTAAAGAGGCAAATGATTAAAACGCATAAACCTGACTGGGAAATTGATAATACTCACCCAGAATACGTAGAAGATCTTGTTATAGGACTCTCCGCTGTCTTGGATCCAGATTTGGGTTACTCCATTCTTGAGTTGGGCTTGGTACGCGATATTAGTTTGGCTGATGATAAAGCTAATGTGCGTATGATACTCACCACACCTTTTTGCCCTTACGGACCAGCAATGCTTGAGGAAACCCGCGCCAAAGTCGCAGGCATCCTACAAAAAACGACAACAATCGAGTATGGCAGTGAAGCCTGGAAACCAGATATGATGGACCCTGAACTTCGTGATGATGAATGGGGTTTAATGGGTTTTTAGCTGGTGAACTGAACACGAATCTGAACAAAATCAAATATATTGTTTTCAAATAAGATTCTTGTCTTCTGTGAACCTGCATATTTTGCATAAAAAGATAGTACATTTTTGTTTTGGGAGTCGAACAAAAATGTACTATCTTTGAGTTAATCCATGATAGAAATATTGTATAATACCTTTCTGAAGGAAGAATCCAATCCACTTCCTTATAAAATTCAGTCTGTTTAGAAGGAGACTCATGGACAAATACGAATGCATCGCTTGTGGTTACATCTATGACCCTGAACTGGGTGATCCAACCCAGGATATTCCTGCCGGAACCGCCTTTGAAGACCTGCCTGATGACTGGGTCTGCCCAGATTGTGGCGTTGGCAAAGATCAATTTGAGAAAATCTAAAAGATTCAAGCAAAAAAGCCTGGGAAATCCCAGGCTTTTTTGCTTTTTTTTGCCAACTTGGCGTATAATGAAGCCACTATATTCGTTCAAGATTGGAGGAAAATCTTATGGCAAGTGTTACATACGATGGTGTATGGAAAAAGTTCGGTGACGTGGTCGCCGTGCAAGATTTAAATCTTGCAATCGAAGATAAAGAATTCTTAGTTTTAGTTGGCCCTTCCGGCTGCGGCAAAACAACCGCCTTACGTTGTTTAGCCGGCTTGGAAGAAATCACCGAAGGTGAAGTATATATCGGCGACGTACTCGTCAATGATATCGCCCCCAAAGACCGCGACATCGCGATGGTATTCCAAAGCTACGCTCTCTACCCCCACATGACAGTGTACGACAATATGGCTTTTGGGCTCAAGCTCCGCAAGACACCCAAAAACATCATTAACGAACGCGTACAAGAAGCAGCAAGAACCCTTGGTATCGAAAATCTCTTACACCGCAAACCCAAAGAACTCTCTGGTGGTCAGCGCCAACGTGTAGCGGTTGGTCGTGCAATCGTACGCGAACCAAAGGTCTTCCTCTTTGATGAACCCCTCTCGAACCTCGACGCCAAACTGCGCGTACAAACCCGCGCCGAACTCAGCAAACTGCACAAACGTCTCGAGACCACATTCATCTACGTTACCCATGACCAAACCGAAGCCATGACCATGGCAACCCGTATCGCGGTGATGAACAAAGGTGTCCTGCAACAGCTCGATACACCTCAGGTCCTGTATGACCATCCCGCAAACCACTTTGTTGCTGGCTTCATTGGTTCACCATCTATGAACTTCTTTGATGGCGTCATTGAACAACGTGAAGATGGAATCTACGTCAACTTAGGAAGTTTCGCTGTGCGGGTTCCTGAAAAAGACTATGAAGCCCTCAATCACCTCATCGGACGACCAATCATCTTTGGTATCCGCCCCGAAGACATTCACAACCCCGTTTATGCGCCCCCTGGCATCATCGCTGAGCCTGTGGCAGCTGAGGTTGACGTTACCGAGCTGATGGGTAATGAGATCTTCCTGTATCTCGTCAATGGCGATCATAATTTCATCGCTCGTGTTGACCCACGCACCCGCATGGATATCGGCGACAAGGTGGAAGTTGTCTTTAACATGGATAACTACCATATCTTTGACCCGGGTCTCGACGAAGAAAACCCAGTGGCAGTATTCTAATTTTTACATAAACGCTCACAGA
>JAAZIH010000171.1 GCA_012800995.1 Chloroflexota bacterium | reverse complement strand
GTGTAAAACAGAATTAAGCTGACAAGTTCAGAGAATGATGGTAAGATGATGACATCCTCGATAGATGCCTTATAGCGTTTATGCGCTAACAAAAAAATACCTATTTGACAAGGAGAAAAAGTGAATCCAGAGATTATCCAAGAAGTAGAACGTAGAATTCAAGCCAATGCTGAAACCATGAAAACTTTCATGCGCGAGATCTGTGCTATTCCCAGTATGAACTCGCAGATTGGCCCAGTGGGCGAACGGATTGCCCAGGAAATGAGAAAACTCAATTTTGATGAGGTGCGCTTTGACAAAATGGGTAACATCCTGGGGCGCATCGGTAATGGCGAACGCGTGATCGTTTTCGACTCACATATCGATACCGTCGGTATTGGTGACCCTGATGAATGGGAATGGGATCCCTTTGAAGGAAAGATCGAAGATGGTGTCCTTTACGCGCGCGGTGCTTGTGACGAAAAAGGCTCCACACCGGGAATGATCTATGGCATGGCTGTAGCCCGCGATTTGGGTCTGCTGGACGGTTGGACAGCATGGTACTTTGGCAATATGGAAGAGTGGTGCGATGGTATTGCCGCCAATACCTTTGTTGAAGTTGATCCCAAAATCAGGCCAGACTATGTCATCATTGGTGAGCCTACCAAGATGAACATCTACCGCGGACACAAAGGTCGCCTGGAGATGAAAGTTGTTGCCAAGGGTGTTAGCGCGCATGCCGCGAGCAACCATGTGGGCATCAACGCGATTTATCTGCTTTTGCCAGTCATCGCGGGCATACGCGATATGGAACCCCAGTTAGGCGATCATCCTTTCCTGGGCAATGGCAAAATCACGGTTTCAGATATGACCGTTCAAACGCCCAGTATTAATGCCGTGCCTGATGAAGCTGTTATCTATATCGATCGACGCATGACCTTTGGCGAGACCGAAGAAGAAGCGATTGCTCAAGTCGAAGCTTTAATTCCCGAGGAATACAAAGACCGTGTCACCGTTGAACCTCTGTTTTACGATGAGCCCTCTTACACAGGCTTCGTTTTTCCAGTCGAGAAATATTTCCCCGCATGGATTTTGGAAGACGACCACCCACTGGTACAAGCGGGGCTCAAAGCAAGACGTTTGATTGGACTTGAAGACGCGCCTTCCGGTAAATGGTCATTTAGCACCAATGGCATTTATTGGGCTGGAAAAGCAAATATCCCCTCAATTGGCTTTGCGCCTGGTGATGAAGTTACCGCGCATACGGTTAACGATTGCGTCATCCTGGATGATGTCGTCAAAGCGGGTGAGTTTTACGCTTTGATTGCTGCTCTGCTCTAAACTATTCAAGAATATGTACAAACAAAGGAGCTCCTTAAGGGAGCTCTTTTGTTTGGATAATTGCCATCATCCTGCCAGTTTAGCTCAGGCAATTTTCTTTACATAATCCATTATATTTTCTATTGTCACTCTTATAGAACTTTGGTTTAATTAAGACAGAAAGCGAGGTAGATATGTTTGATGGAAATTTCACAACAAGTTCAAGCACGAGCGCGAACACAAGCCCCAAGAAAGCAAAAATAAAATTGGGTAAAAACTTTGTTTATATCGTAGCAGCGGTCATCCTGCTAATCATCTTGCTGCGCGCCGCGATTTATGTAGTGCCTGCTGGTAATGTGGGCGTAATCACCCGCTGGGGTGCCGTAAACCGCAGTTCTCTTGCTGGCATTCATGTCAAAATACCCTTTGCGGAGAATGTCATTTTGATGAGCACCCGTACCCAAAAGGATGAATCCCCTGCCACAGCGATGTCAAACAACCTGCAAGTGGTCACCTCACTGATCGCGGTCAACTACCGCCTGGATGGCAACAAAGCGCTCCAGGTATACCAGGAAATTGGCCCCGATTATGCTGAAATTGTCGTCGCGCCGGCTATCCAAAACGCCTTCAAAGCTGCCACAGCACGCTTTACCGCGGAAGAACTGATTACCAAGCGTGGTGAAGTCCGCCAAATGGCTGAAGATGAGCTCATCGCCCAGATTGAGCCCTACCACATCATTGTTGAAAACTTCAACATCATCAACATGGACTTTTCCGCGGAATATCAGAACGCGATTGAGTCAAAACAGGTCGCTCAACAGCAGGTTGAGACCTCCAAGCAAAAACTCGCCCAGGCTGAAATAGATGCCCAAACCGTTATCGCCCAGGCACAGGGTCAGGCTGATGCCCAAAAAGCGCTCAAAGATACCGGCGC
>JAAZIH010000170.1 GCA_012800995.1 Chloroflexota bacterium | reverse complement strand
TCAACGGGTATCATTGACGATTGCCGGAAATTCCAGCCGGTAAAATATATTGGACGAGGGTAACCCCATGAAGGAGGGGTGAGAGGCGTCCGGAGGAAAAATGACGACACATCAAGAAATTATTATCAAAGCTGAAAAGCGACAAGTTATCGGTAAGAAGGTAAAAGCCTTACGCCGACAGGGCATCCTGCCCGGTGTTATTTACGGTCACAAAACTGAACCTATCGCCATTCAAATGGATGCCCACAGCACTGGGCTGATTATGGCGAAACTGACTGGTACCAGCATCGTCACCCTGGTAGTTGACGGAAAAAAACATACAGCTATTGTGCGTGACCGCCAGCGCGACGTCATCTACGAAGAGTTGTTGCATGTTGACTTCCTTGAAATTTCGCTCAAAGAACTTCTGCGCGCGACTGTTGCCATTGAATTGGTTGGCGAAGCTCCTGTTCTGAAACTGGGCGACGCGATTATCAACCATGTTTTGACTGAGCTCGATATTGAAGCTCTGCCGATGGATCTTCCAGAACGCATCGAGGTTGATATCAGCAGTATTGAAACTGTTGAAGACTCCATCACTGTCGCAGACCTGAATCTTGGCGATAAGATCACTATCCACACCCCTGAGGACGAAGTTATCGTTACCGTTGGTTTCGTGGCTGCTGAGGTCGAGGATGAAGAGGGTGAAATTCTTGAAGGTTCCGCGGAACCCGAGGTTATCTCTGCCCGTGAATCAGAAGACGAAGAATAGTAATTTACAAAGAAAAAGTCTAAACATGAAAAGCCACTTGAGAAAAGTGGCTTTTTGCTTATCTTTGAGCTAAGCGATTTGGCGTACTTAAAGGAGTTCAGTCTTCCAGAATTTTCAGGAATGCCAAAATGACCTGGGCGGTGATGCCCCAAATGAGTTCACCATCATAGCGTTTGAAGTAAAGAACAGGATGCGACTCGGATTCGTGGATGTAATCCTGGAAGTAGTGATTGACTGGGTCTTTTAGAAAAGAGAGAGGAACAATAAATGCGCGGGCAACTTCTTCAGGTCTCAAAAAAAGTTCCTGAGGCCATGAAATAATGCCTACGACGGGGGTTAGTTCAAAATGGGATATCGTGCTAAAGCTTGGCATGGTACCAAGCACGGTGACGCTCTCAGGCAAGAGGCTGACTTCTTCAAAACTTTCGCGCAAGGCGGTTTGAATGATATTTGTGTCGCCTTCTTCCCAGGCACCGCCAGGAAAGGCTACCTGTCCGGGGTGACTCCAGAGTTTTTCCGTTCGTCGGGTCAGTAAAAGATGCCACTCACCATCGTGGCATAAGAGGGGGATGAGTACAGCCGCGGGATGAAGCGCTTCGTTGAGCTGCAGGCGTTCATCGATGATAGGACTGGGCATGCTGGCGAGCTGTTTGGCGAGGCGCTCGGTGAGGTCTAATGGTAAACCCGCACAAGCACTGAGAGCTTGCTTAATCGAGCTTGTTGTTTTCATCAGAATCTAATTCCTGCTCATATTCATCATCGCCGGCGAGACGATCAACTTTGCGCCCAAAAATGAGAAAACCGGTATGCGCGACCATGCGATCAACGGGTCTTAGGCGCATCCAATCGGTCTTATAAAAGCGTTGTAAAATTTCGCTCACCTCAACCAAGGCAAAGTTCTGTTCTTTTAAGGCTTTTAAGATAAGTTCCACCTGATTGAAAGTCGGTAAAATCATGCCCAAGGTGCCCCCACCACGCAAACTCTGGCGCACATGGTGCAGGTAGTCCTGTGGGTTGGGTAAATCGAGGATAATCGCATCCAGTTCCCGCTCTTCAAAGCCCTCTTCGGCGTGCCCAAGTTTAAATTCGACGCGGTTTTGAAGTCTGAATTTGCTCAGATTTTTGATAGCGAGGGATTGAATTTCCGCTTTGCGCTCATAGGAGTAAACCCGGCCTGTATCGCCCACCATGTATGCCAAAGCGGTTGTTAGTCCACCTGAGCCGGTGCCACATTCCAAAACCCGCTTACCGGGACCAATGCCCATGTGGAACAATATATAGCTGATTTCTTTCGGGTACATGATTTGCGTACCGCGTTTGAGCCCTTTGATAAGGTCGCCCAGGCTGGGTTGCAAAAGGTAAAAGGGGTTGCCCTTGTGTGATTCAAGACGTGTTCCCCAAGGAGTGCCAATGATATCATCATGGCGAATGATACCGCGATGGGTTTGAAGCACCGCGCCAGCCTCAAGCACGATGAGGTGGCTGCGGTGTCCGGTGCCCTGGAGTTGGACGAGGTCGCCTTCCTGGGCGAAGTTGCTATCGGTAAATACGGCTGGTGTGGTCATCTTAATCCTGGGGTTGAACATAGGTGAACCAATGTCCTAAAAATAAGAAGACGAGGCTACCCAAAATACCACCAGCCATTTGCACGCCGCCAACATTCATAAATACGACATCATAATGCTGAAAAACCAAATGGCCTAAATAAAAACCAACCCAACTGAGTATTAAATACAATATCAGTCGGCCAAAACCCCCATCACGCCATAGATGGAACAATGCTCCAAAAAGTGAAGCGAGTAGCCATCCAAAAAAGAATGAAGTGATGTTCATGTACTCCTCTAAATCGTAGACCTTGCCGCTTGAAGTATAGAGGCAAGTCCTGTGTTCGTATTTCCACTATCCAATGATAACATTATTGCCCGATTATAAACGATTTGAGCTTATAAAAAATGTTCATGGTATATTTTAGTCATGTTTGCAGATACCCATTGTCATTTGGATGATCGCCGTTTTGAAAAAGATTTGCCTAAGGTGATTAGCCGTGCTGAGGATGAAGGTTTGGTGTTGATGATCAATTCCGGGGCTGATATGGCTTCTTCTGAAGCTTCGGTGCGCCTTGCCCGACAAAACGAGGGCTTTATTTTTGCCAATATCGGTTTTCATCCAAACCGCATCAATGAGCTTAACGCGCAGTCTCTAAAGCGTTTGCGAACACTGGCGAAAGATCCGGTAGTCTTAGCGATTGGTGAGATTGGGCTGGATTATCACTGGAATACTTTTCCTGCCTGGCAGCAAAAAGAGGCTTTTCGCGTGCAACTTGATTTGGCAGCTGAAATGCAATTACCGGTTGTGATTCACAGTCGAAAATCCACTGATGATGTGGTTGAAATCCTGTTGGAATGGCATACTAACCTGCCAACGGAGCATCCCCAAAAGGCAAGACCAGGTGCTTTGCATAGCTGGAGCGATAGCTATGAAAAGGCAAAGCCCTTGATTGAGGCAGGTTTCTATTTTGGCGTGAGCGGGCCGGTGACCTACCAGAACGCCCCAGATCGACGGGAATGCACGGCGGCTTTGCCCTTGGAGCGCATCCTGATTGAAACAGATTGCCCTTATCTGACCCCACATCCTCTGCGCGGGAAACGCAACGAGCCGGCTTATGTACTCAAGATTGTTGAAGAAGTAGCGCGCTTGCATCATAAGAGCGTACAAGAAACTGCTGAAATAACAACGCGAAATGCGTTTAAGTTGTATGGTCTAAAAATCCAGGTCAGCTAAAAACGTCTTCATCAGCTTCATCATTTAAACATCTCGTCATTCCAAATCAGATTCACAAGCTGTACAAGGAGTTGAATCCGTTCGGTAATCTCGGCTTTGCCAAATTGCGCATAAGGTTTGAAATTCAGACCATTGTCGGAAATAAATTTTATGAACTTGGGATTGTTCTTATATGCCAGATCACTAAGAGAAGCAGTGTAGATATTTCCTTCATTTGAACAGTACTTAGAGAGCTTATAATCGTATTTAGAATCACTAAGGCTGGCGTTGATGCTTTTATGAAGAAGCAACAAGGCACCAATATTATTTCGCCATCGTCTAAATTCTTCCTTTTCAGCGTATTCGTCGGTAAACCACTCATAGTGATCTGAGATGATGTGTTCAATCTCGAATGGGTTCTTTGTTTGGGTATTCATGTAATTGCAGTAGTTAGAAGCAACTTTTGTCTGTTCTTCAATGTAGCTAGTAATGCGAGCGAGCATGTTTTTAATGTACTTCTTGGTAAAGCTGTTTAGCCCAAATTCAGGTAGAGCAGTTGCTGGATCATAATCAAGATTCTCATATTGCAGCTTAAGTCGATTTTTTAACTCTTCGACAGAACAACGGCGGATATTTTTTGTCACATTGAATACATAGTTTTTGATGGTACTGTAATCAACGGATCTATAGTTCGTGACTCTGGCAATAATCAATAGATCAATGAACCGGGCAACCAGATTCATTTTCTCGATAATTATCGAATCTGTATCCGAAAAGCAAATTGGTGCTAACAGTAATTGTGGTTGAAGTGTAAAATTAACTTGTGCATTGTAATAGATATACTTTGTTTTTTCCGCATAGATGATTTCTGCTTCACGAATTTTCATATAGATATCTGCAAACCTGGAGAAGTGCTTAATGAAGAGCTCAAAGTCATCAGTTGTAGCGAGACCTAGCTTATCTCGTTCATCTCGTACCCATTTATGAAATGGGCCACCGATGATATCAAAGTCTTGATTAACAGCACCCGCTTTTGATTCACGAATAGTTTCAGCATACTGAGCCCTAAGCCAAGCCTTGATAAAAGT